>NZ_JBHLWI010000003.1:0-70967 GCF_042432905.1 Fontibacter flavus
AACATTCTCAACCCTTTTGCCTTTTTACTTGGCTCTTTATTTTCCTCCGTGTACCAAAAGCCAAGCGCAGCGTCTTTTTTCCTTCCGTAATCCCACTTTTTCCTTTTGCCTTTTTACTTGGCTCTTTTTTTTCCTCCGTGTAACAAAAGCCAAGCGCAGCGTCTTTTTTCCTTCCGTAATCCCACTTTTTCCTTTTGCCTTTTTACTTGGCTCTTCAATCATCCTTAATTCAACATTCTCAACCCTTTTGCCTTTTTACTTTTTACTTGGCTCTTTATTTTCCTCCGTGTAACAAAAGCCAAGCGCAGCGTCTTTTTTCCTTCCGTAATCCCACTTTTTCCTTTTGCCTTTTTACTTGGCTCTTCAATCATTTTTCATTCTAAATTCTAAATTCTCTTTCACCACTGAATCTCCTTCAATCCCTTACTCCTCAGATATTCATTGGCTTTTGAAAAATGTCCACAACCTAAAAATCCCCTATGGGCAGATAATGGACTGGGATGCGGTGCGTGCAATTTCAAATGTTTGTCTTCTGAAATGAATGCCGCTTTCTTCTGTGCATATGCACCCCATAACATAAAGACTACATGTTCTTTTTCCTTGGCTATTTGCTGGATAACCGCATCTGTAAAATCCTCCCAACCTTTTTTCTGATGCGAACCGGCCTGATTCGCCCGTACCGTAAGCGTAGCATTGAGCAATAAAACGCCCTGGTCTGCCCACCTGCTCAGGTTACCGTTGGAAGGAATAGGCAAATTCAAATCACTGTTGAGCTCTTTAAAAATATTCAGCAAACTGGGAGGAAAAGGAACTCCCTCCTTAACCGAGAAAGATAAACCATGGGCCTGACCCGGTCCGTGATAAGGATCCTGACCCAAGATCACTACCTTGGTGTTTTCAAATGCACAATGATTAAATGCATTGAAAATCTCTTTTCCTTTTGGAAAAACCTGATGCTCTTGGTATTCTTCTTTGATAAAGGAAACAAGCTTGTTGAAATAGGGCTTTTCAAACTCGCTGCTCAATTTATTTCTCCAACTATCTTCAATTTTGACATCCATTTTGGGATATTTCCGTTGTTATTCAAGAATTTAATTTTATTTTTAACTCCCCAACAGGGTAATCTATTACAAATATATGGTTACAGCCGTCACTGAAGGAATCAAAGTCACCGTCGAAACTACCTATCAGGCAGAGTTTTCCAGCCCACATCAGCACCATTTTGTTTTCACCTACAAGGTAAAGATAGAAAACAACAGTAGCCATACCATACAATTAATGAGAAGAAAATGGGAAATTTTTGATGCGGGAGATCAGGTGAAGTATGTGGAAGGTGATGGTGTAGTCGGCATGCAGCCAATTTTAGAACCAAACGATTTTCATGAGTATGTCTCAGGATGTAACCTACGCTCAGGATTGGGCAAAATGAAAGGGTCTTATCTGATGGAAAAACTTTTTGATGGCAAACTGATTGAAGTTCAGATCCCTGAATTTCAACTCATTGCTGATATATTTGACAACTGATTTGAGCAAATTCTTCTACCCAATTTACGCTTTCTTCATTTATTGGCTCAAAAAAGAGGACCGCTATTCTCTTCAAGCCCCTTTTATCGCGGCTTTGTACCAAGATCTAAAAACGTTCTTGAAGGACCCATCCAAGCAACATCAAGATTTGGAAAATGTCCGCCATCTGTTATTGAATGATCATGAAGTCCTGGAAATTGAAGATTATGGAGAAGGATCCAAAAAACTGAAAAAACAAAAATTCAGAAAAACATCTGACATTACCAGGCACAGTACCACTGGTCAAAAATTTTCACGGATCTACCAGTTTTTCTGCAGTCTAACCCCTGCCTTACATGTACTTGAACTCGGCACTTGTGTAGGCATCAACACCCTTTACTTGGAACGCGCTGTCAAAGGTGACTTATTCAGCTTCGAAGGTGCAAAAGCGCTTTGGCTTAAAGCACAACAATACAGGAAAGGCCAACATACCACCTATCTATTGGGAGATATCCGCGAGGAATTGCCTCTCCATCTTCAAAAGCGTCCAATTGTGGATTTCGCCTTAATAGATGCTACCCATAATTATCAGGGAACGACAACTTACTTCAAAATGCTTCTTCCCCATTTGCATGAAGGAAGCATCATCATCATTGCAGACATTCACTGGTCAAAAGAGATGGAACTTGCCTGGAATGAAATCAAAATACACCAATTGGTGAGCCTTTCGCTTGATTTTTATGAATGTGGGGTACTTTTTTTCAAAAAAGGTCTGGCAAAGAGTCATTACATCCTGTCTATCTAGACTTTTTCATGCTAATAAATAACTCACTTCCCATTCTGGGTGGAATCGAGTTATAGCAGGAC
The DNA here is from genome assembly GCF_042432905.1 of Fontibacter flavus. Classification (NCBI taxonomy): domain Bacteria; kingdom Pseudomonadati; phylum Bacteroidota; class Cytophagia; order Cytophagales; family Cyclobacteriaceae; genus Fontibacter; species Fontibacter flavus. Next base: position 2,371 of record NZ_JBHLWI010000003.1, read on the forward strand.
TCCATATAAATTTCACCAAAAAAAGGTTTAAAATAGTGAAGGTACTCCTCCTTGGTACCTCCAAAAGGAGGGCCTTGCCGGTCAAAGTTCCTTGAAAACATTACGCCCACCAATTTTCCTTCAGGAGCAAGTAGTTCATACATCTTTTCAGCGTATTTTGGCCTTAAATTTGGCTCAATGGCACAAAAAAAAGTTTGCTCCAAAATCAAATCATATTCACCCTGATGCTGAAAGAAATCTTCTACCAAAACACGATTTGAAGGGAAATCAGGACAATTATGAAGAAATTTCTGCAGGGGAACCGGGGAAAAATCAAGAACACAAACCTGCTTAAAACCTGATTCAAAGGCATATTTAGCTTCATAGGCATTTCCAGCTCCGGGGATCAGAATTCTTAAAGTTGGATTCGGTAAAATTTGGTCTAAATATTGCTTGATTGGCAAAGTGACGGCACCTACGTCCCAACTGGTATTTTTTTCCAAATACCTGTTAGTCCAATAGGCTGCATCTAGTGAATTAGACATAAATTTCTTATTTTGACAAAAATACCATTAAACTTATATGGAACCCAATTTTCAAGAAAAACCTAACAAGAGCGAGAACGGAAAAAACATCCTGATCATCGTCTTAATCATTTTGGTTGTCATCAGTGGGATCAAATTATACATGGACCACCTTGACAAATCAAGAAAGTCTGAAGAAATCCTGATCCTATCTGAAGAAAACAACGATTTGAACAGACGTATCGACTCTGTCACCTATCAACTTGACCTGAGAATCCAGGAAATTGAAAAACTTGGCGGGGATGTCAAGGCATTAGAAGAGATCCGGGAGCAATTGATTGCTGAAAGGAATTCTGATAAGAAGAGGACTTCACAGGAAATCGCTGCACTTAACCAAAGAATCAGCAGTTACTCCAAAACCATTCAGGAAAAAGATGCGGAAATCCTCCAGCTCAGAGAAATCAATCAGCAGCTTTATGCCGAAAATGAAGGACTTAAATCCACCCAATCACAGATTGAGGAAGAAGTAGTCAAGCTGAACATGAAGCAACAGGAACTTCAGGAAAAAGTCAATGTCGCAGCAGTGCTCAAAGCAGAAAATATTGTGGTAGCAGCAGTGAATTCCAGAGGACGTGAAAGAGAAGATGGTTTCAGGGACCGTCAGATAGAGAAATTGAAAGTCTCCTTTAATATCGCAGATAATAAAGTCGCAGAGCATGGCAATAGAGATATTTATGTGCAGGTAATCGCACCAAATAATCAGCCGATCTTCGATATTGCCAAGGGATCAGGAACTTTCACCATCGATGGACGAGAAGAGTTTTATACTGCCCATCAAGATCTGTTTTTCAACAATACCAAACAGGCACTGACCTATTACTATGAAAAAGGAAGCAAATACACTTCAGGAAAATATGAAGTAAGAATATATGCAGATGGATATCAAATCGGCACATCATCTTTTGAAGTTAAATAATCAGGTTTTAACGATTATTGCTCATAAAATTCGTCATTCATAAAAGAAAGGGCCCAAAGTTGGCCCTTTCTTTATTTTATAACTATTTCATGAGATCAATTTTAATTTCGGCTTGGAAAAAACCAAAGAATCTTCTACTTTTGCGGTCTGTTTAAATGTAATACAGATAAACCAATTAAAAAATGTTCCAGAAAAATTATGAAACGGTATTCATATTAACTCCCGTTTTGTCTGATGTTCAGATGAAGGATACCGTAGACAAGTTTGTAAACTTGTTAAAAGAAGAGGGAGCAGACATTATCAATGTTGAAAATTGGGGTTTGAAGAAATTGGCTTACCCAATTCAGAAAAAAAGCACCGGTTTCTATGTAATGGTAGAATTCAAAGCACTTCCAAACTTGATCAAGAAGTTGGAAATTGAATTCAGAAGAGACGAAAAAGTAATGCGTTTCTTGACATCAGTTTTGGATAAGCATGCAATTGTTTATGCAGAAAGAAGAAGAAAAGGTGAATTTAACAAAAAAGCTGAAGCTAAGGAGGAGCAAGCCTAATGACACTTAAAAACGAACCAATCAACAGAGTTGAGAATAGAAAAAAATACTGCCGTTTCAAAAAACACGGTATTAAGTACATTGACTACAAAGATCCTAACTTCCTTTTGAAGTTTGTCAATGAGCAAGGAAAAATCCTTCCTAGAAGATTGACCGGCAACTCTGCCAAATATCAAAGAAAAGTGGCCAATGCTATCAAAAAAGCAAGACACTTGGCATTATTGCCTTTCGTAACTGACGGTTTGAAATAATCCGTTATTGTTCGGTTCATTCATATTAATAAATTGTACGACAATGGAAGTTATTCTTAAAACAGACATAAAAGGACTTGGTTATAAAAATGACTTGGTTGAAGTAAAACCAGGTTATGGCAGAAACTACTTAATCCCTCAGGGATATGCAGTTTTGGCTACCGGCTCCAACAAAAAAATCCTAGCAGAGAACATCAAACAAGCTGCTCATAAAGCTGAGAAAATCAAAGCTGAAGCAGAAGAGTTAGCTGCTAAATTGACTGATATGACTTTGGAAATCAAAGCAAAAATCGGTGAAAGCGGTAAAATCTTCGGAAAAGTCACTACACTTCAAATTTCTGATGCATTGGCTGAAAAAGGTATCAACATCGATAGAAAGAAAATCTCTATCAATGTGCCTGTTCAAAGTGCCGGTGAATTCGAAGCTGAAGTTGATCTTCACAGAGAAGTGAAAAGCAACGTGAAATTCGTAGTAGTAGGAGAATAATCTTTTACACACTTGAAAACAAAAAAGGCTTTCTTTCGAAAGCCTTTTTTGTTCTTAAGCCTTAACAATTTTTTCCAAATCCTCAATCAGCTTTTTGGCTACTGCCTTACTGTTTGATTCCCTTTTAGCTTTAAAAAGCTCCAATGCCTGGGCACATTTTTCTTTAACCCCTACAGGGTTACCGTCATACTTGTAGCTGTTCCAGCACCAGGACAAGTCAGCGTGAAGCTTCTCGTCAAGGTTTAATTTTTCAATTTTCTCCAAAGTTGAAACAATGGTCTTTTCAGAAATTTTTGTTGACATAATCGAATAAAGTTTAAATGAATGAATGCAATATTTACCAATAAAATCTTGGGACAAAGCACGAAATTATTTTCTATAAATACAAAATAATCAGACACTTAAAGCTGTATTTAATACATTCAATCGATTTCGCTGACTAATTTAAAGGAAAAATTTTCTTCAAATAGCCCTATATTTAACAAGAAAGACCCAAAAACATGATCAGAAAACAAACTTTACAGGAAGAATTTGCCAATAGCATCAGCCATGGACTTGGAATTTTGTTCAGTATCGTAGCCATTTCTCTATTGGTAACTTTCTCTGTGCTGAAAGGGACCGCAATTCATATTGTCAGTTGCAGCCTCTTTGGAGGATCAATTCTACTGCTGTACACATTCTCTACATTGTACCATGCTGTTCAGGAAGAAAAAATCAAATCCTGGCTAAGAACCTTTGATCATATTGGTATTTATTTTCTCATTGCAGGGACTTATACACCGTTTTTGTTGCTCGCCGTTAAAGGCACTTGGGGATGGGTATTTTTCGGCATCATTTGGTCTCTTACCTTATTTGGGATCATATTCAAAATATTTTACACACACCGTTTCAAGAAAGCTTCTCTTATACTATATCTTGCTATGGGATGGATGGCTGTATTTTTGATCAAGCCGCTGATACAAAACCTATCTCCTACAATACTCAGCCTGATTGCTGCCGGCGGCCTTAGCTATACCTTTGGCACAATATTTTATACCCGCCCCAATATGAAATTCGGCCATACAATCTGGCATATCTTTGTCCTTGCAGGAACTATCCTTCACTTCATTTCCATCATGTTTTTATTGAATGAAATGGCTTAAATACATTTTTTTCAATTGAAATTTAGGGGATTAGATAGATTGCAAAAAAAACTTCATAGCCAAATTTGCATAAAAAAGAAAGTCCCCCTACATTTGTGACACCTTTTGAAAGAAGGGGGAACGAAAGTTCAAAATACTGACCGATGGTGTAACTGGCAACACGTCTGATTTTGGTTCAGAAGAGTCTAGGTTCGAGCCCTAGTCGGTCAACGAAAAGTTAAAAAAGGCGCTTTTAAAAAGCGCCTTTTTTGTTTTTATCCTTTGCAGAATAACCTCCGCCCCTAATTTATTTCCTTGAGAAATTGGCTACCAAAGCCACATCTCTTTTGGGCATGTTGAAGGTGTAAACCTCCTTCTGACTCACAATCTCTCCGTCAATTGACCAATGCGAAAATTCAAAACCGGGTCTGGGTTCAGCGACCACTTCAACTTTAGTACCTGGATCTAACTCTTTAATTTCAACCCTTTGGTTGGGCATTTCATCAATTATTCCCATGTCCAAACATGATATCATCAGCAACATAGGCAAAATGGACATCATCAAAATCACTCTTTTAATGCGCATTCAGAAGAAAATTTAAATTATCGTATCGGTTTTAATTCATTAACGAGCCCGTCAACCAGATTAATGGTTGCTTTCTTAAAATCAAGAAGAGCTTTAACGAAGATGATAATCCGGGCAATTATCTGGACAATCCATTTTTATGTTGTGCCTTTCGGGTGATCAAGAATTATCATCATTCATGACCACATTTTCAAAAACCAGGCCAATTTCATACAACTATTTGTTTATCAGTTGTTTATTGAAAAAAAAATAAAACCTCCTGAAAAACCATCAGGAAACCATCTCCTGTCGGCATTTTAGACTTTTAACATGTTTAATAGGATTGTTTAACTTTCAGTATGATTTCAGCATATTATTTTAAACAAAATCATTTTTAACAATTCAATAACAATTTTCTTTGGTTATTTTAATAGGAATCAGATAGTTTTAAAAACAATTTGTTTACTTAAAACTTCTTTTAATTCACATTTTAAATCTTTGCGCATGAAACAACATTTACGAATGTTCCTGTATCTGATCTGCTTTATATGGTTAGGCACAGATTTATCACATGCCCAAAACCTTGTTTCTTGGAACTTTGCCGACGAACCCGGCAACCAGGAATTTACAATAGGGACGGGCTCTGACAACATCATTCCTCTGAATTTTACAAGAGGTGATGGATTATCCGCAAATACAGGAGGAGAATCTTTGAATTCATCTTCCTGGCCTGGAGAAGGGAACAAGTATTTGTCTTTTGGTTTTTTGGTCTCAGAAGGCTATCAGGTAAAGCTTAGTAACCTGGTCATCAAAACCAGATCTTCCGGTACAGGTCCTGGTAACCTTGCCCTTCGCTCTTCTTTAGATGGTTTTGTTAGTGATTTGGCCACTTGGTCCCAAGTCGGAACTGCTGATAACACCCAGACCATCGAGCTCTCTTCTCTTCCCAATCTTCTAGGTGAAGTAGAGTTTAGGATTTATGCAGTAAGTACTGTTTCGGCTGGCGGAGGAACTTTAGCCGCTACCGGCACTTTCCGCGTTACCAATTTCTCTACAAATGGAACCGGATTCAATGGAACAGTTAGCTTGGTAGGTGAAGATCCTATCGATCCAGAACCAATCGCCTCAACTTTGGCCCAGTGGGATTTTGTAGGTGAGCCAGGAAACCAGGCTTTTACTTCTGGAACTGGAAGCGATCAGGTCAGTGCCAACAACTTTACCAGAGGCGCAGGATTAGTAGCTGGTGCGGCTAATAACTCCATCAGCAGTTCATCATGGTCAATTACTGACCTGAATGACTATTATACTTTTGGTTTTGAAGTCGAAGAAGGCTTTGAAGTTGAACTTGAGGAACTCATTTTGGCAACAAGGTCCTCTGCAGCCGGCCCTGGTAGCCTTGCTCTAAGATACAATGGCGATGGTTTTACTGAAAATATTGCCACCTGGACCAACACCGGTACAGCTTTCAGCAATGAAAAAATAGACCTGAGCAATCTTGGTAAACTTACTGGTCCTGTTGAATTCCGAATAGTTTTAAATGAAGATGTCAGAGCAGACGGTGCCGCTGGAAGTATACAGTCAGGAGGTACATTAAGAGTGGCCAACTTTGCTGAAGGAGGAAGTGTATTCAGCCCTGTGAGATTTACGGGAATCCTTTCGGCAATTCCTGTGCAAGAACCTGAGCCTATTGTAAATTGGAATTTCACTGGAGAACCCGGCAATCAAATAAGTACTGCTGCCGATTTTGAAGCAAATGGTTTGGTAGCTTTGGACTTTACCAGAGGAGCAGGCATCAATGCTGCAAGTGCCAATAATTCCATCAGTTCAAATGGATGGAATACCGGAGATGACCGATACTTCAGTTTTGGATTTAGCATAGCACCTGATAAACTTGTTGATTTGAGCGCTATACAGATAGGCACCAGATCATCTGGGACAGGTCCTAGGGATATGGCCTTGCTTTACAGTGGTGATGGATTCCAGCAACCGATCGCATCTTGGACGCAATCCAACAATGCATTTGATAATTTTGAATTTGACCTTTCTGGATTGAACAATCTTTCCGGAACGGTAGAATTCAGAATTGTTTCGACAAGTAATATATCCTCGAATGATGGAACTGTCGCTTCTACTGGAACTTTCAGGGTAACGAACTTCTTCCCTGCCAATGTGGGTACCACCTTCATAGGAATTGTAAAAGATCTGGATGGCGTTTCGGTACCAACCTTAACTCCAAGTACAAGTACTTTGAACTTTGGAAGCATTTCTTTGAATCAGGCCTCCCCTATCCTTTCTTATGAGTTAGCAGCCATGAATCTAAACGGTCCTGTTATTGTCACAGCTCCTGAAAACACCCTTATTTCCAAGGACGGAGAGGAATATACAGGCACTTTAGAGTTTTCAATTGTCGAGTTGAGTACTGCAAGTACCATTTTCGTTAAAATAAACGAATTGCTTGAAGGGACCATTTCAGGTAACATCATCCATAGTACCGCTGGTACTATCCCGGTCAATGTTGCACTAAGTGGAACTATATTCGATCCTTTCAACATCTCCGAAAACTTCAACGAGGCATGTGCGTCAGGTGGATTACCTACCGGCTGGTCTGCCGTCAGCGTCCTAGGAAATCAGATTTGGGCATGTACCACATTTGGCAGGGCAGGTACAACCCCTACTGCCAGTGCTCCTAGCGGTTTACAGATTAATGGATTTGCAGCAGGAGGACAATTGAATGAAGATTGGTTGATCACTCCTGCTTATGATTTAAGCGACTATGATTTTCCATTATTGTCATTCTGGAGCCGAGTAGCATTTACTGGTCCTAGATTGAAACTGATGGTTTCAACAGATTATGTTGACGGCGATCCTAATTTGGCCACCTGGACTGAGTTGAGTGACCGATTTGCCAATGGCGATACCTGGACATCTTCAGGGGAAATCAACCTCTCTGCCTTCAAGGCTGATAATGTAAGAATCGCATTCGTCTATACCTCCTCTCCGGAAACAAATGCGGCCAGATGGACCTTGGATGACTTTGCCTTGACCAATTCACAGACTGCTCCTGCTCCTTTCCTGAGCAATAATATCGGCAATGTGGATTACTGGCATTTCGGCATCATCCCTTCAGGTACAGTATCTTCCATTACCAGGAGCTTCAATTTCTCATTGAGTGATGCTATTGGAGATCTGACCATCTCAGCGGGAGAAGGTTTTGAACTGTCCAAGAACGGTATAGACTTTTCAAATTCCCTGACTTATGATGCAACATCAGCTAATGGAAACAATACCGTAACCATCCGTTTTGCACCGACAGCCGCAGGTGCATTCAGTAGCCCGATCACTTTTGAAAGTGGGGATATTTTGGTAAGACGTGGATATGTCACTGGCGCAACTGTTGAAAGGGACGAAACCTTTGATGTAGTTACATGGAATGTGGAATGGTTTGGATCAACCGCATCCGGTCAGGGTCCTACGAATGTGGACCAGCAACTTCAAAATGTTAAAACTATCATAGAAGACCTTGATGCCGATGTATACGCTTTTCAGGAAATCACCAGCTTCGAAAAATTCAATGAGCTTGCTAATGCATTGGAAGGCTATGAGGGACTTGTTTCCCCTGCCGTCTCCCAAGGACCTGATGCATTTGAAACAGGCCAGAAACTAACCTTCCTTTATAAAAAGGAAACCGTAGAACTGATCAAAACCAAGGTTCTCTTGGAAGGTGTGCAGCCAGAGGACTTGGTAGGTTACCCTGCACCTCCAGATAGATTCTGGGCTAGTGGCAGATTGCCATTCTTGATGGAAGTCAAGGCAAACATCAATGGAGTCCAGCAATATGTAAACCTGGTCAATGTACATACCCGCTCGAATGGCGGTGGAGAGAGTGCTGCCAATCCAAGATATGCTATGAGAAGATATGATGTAAATGTGCTGAAAGATTCATTAGATCAGTACTATGGTAATGTACCGTTGATCTTATTGGGGGACTTTAATGATGATTTGGATGAAACTGTCGCTGATCAGTTTGCGGCAACAGTAAATACTTCCGAAACATCTTTTATCAATTACATTAATGACCCTGAAAACTACGTACCGGTTTCTTTGACTTTGAGCAATGCAGGGTTGCGCAGCTTCCCGACTTTCGAAAATGTCATTGACCATATTATTGTGTCTGATGAGATGAGAGAAAATTGGCTGGTTAACTCGGAAAGAATTATCGCACCATTTGATTTGGTAAACAATTATTCCTCAACCACCTCAGACCATATACCTGTCAAAGCTAGGTTCAGCCTACGATGCGACATCATTCCTGCCCAGATTATCGGAGATTCCGAATTGTGTTTTGGTCAAAACACCCTCAATCTGATTCTTGTTGGCGGTGAATATGCCGAAGTTTTGGGATGGGAGGTTTCTGAAGATGCAGGACAAAGCTGGAACAGAATTCCTGAAACAGAAGGAATGACCTCCATTTCACTGGAAAATTTACGAGTGGATGCATCCTTCAGAGCAGTATTGCGCTCGAATCTTTGCCAAGCGAATACTGAATCGTTTGAAGTAAGTATACAATCCTTGCCAGAACCGGTCATTTTATTTGAGGCAGGATATCTGATCAGCATTGAAGGTGATTATGTATACCATTGGTTCAAAGACGATGTGTTGATTGCCACTACGAGTGAAAACAGAATCAGAATTCAAGGAACTGGAAATTACAGGGTGACAATTGAAAATGCCCTCGGATGCCAGGCTGTTTCCGAAACTTTCAGATTCCCAAGACAGCTACAGTCGAACAGTATCAGGGTGTACCCTAACCCAAGTAGCTACATTGTCTCTGTCATCATCAGAAATGCTGAAGGAATGACAAATATTGAACTGAGAACATCCGCTGGATCAAGAATTCAAAACATTCTTACAGATTCAGGATATGCCGAATTTGATGTCTCAACGTTGACAAAAGGCATATACCTCATTGTCATCACCGACCAATTTGGCCAATCTGTTGTAGAAAGATTAATCGTTGATTAATTAATCATTGTACCTCTTCTTAGAGAAGCTGTTCCATTCGGGGCAGCTTCTTTTTTTTTGAATAGTTTTCTGTTTCATGCTAAAATTTAATAGTACAAGTACTGTTTACTTTAATCCAAATTATCTGTCTTTTGGGCTTCCTTTCGTCAAAATTTGTTTTCTTTGCACTGCACAAACCCAGTTGCGATGTCCCCATTTGAAGATATAAGACCTTATTACGATACAGAAGTAAACCAAGCAATCCGGCAGATCATTGATCACCCCATGCTGAAATCAATGATGAATTTTACATTTCCAGAACAAGCTGACGAATACTGGAAAGACCTGATGTTGCATTGTCACTCTATCCGGGATTTCCAGATCAACTTTATTTACCCTGGAGTCCAGAAGGTATTGGAAAAAAGTTCCGATGGGCTGAGTACTTCCGGATTTGAAAAACTGGATAAAAGCACTTCTTATCTTTTTATCTCTAACCATCGGGACATCATATTGGACACCTCTCTTCTCAATGCCTGTCTTTATGAGAAAGGGTTATTCATGACCACTTCGGCTATTGGTGACAACCTGATCCAAAAGCCCTTCCTGAAGCATCTGTCCCGGTTGACCAGAAATTTTGTTATCAAAAGGGGCTTGCCTGCAAGAGAGTTATTGGAGAGCTCCAAATTGGTGTCATCGTACATCAGGCATTCACTGCTTCGGGAAAACAGGTCAGTTTGGATAGCCCAAAGAGAAGGAAGAACCAAAGACGGAAATGACCAGACGCATAAGGGTGTGCTGAAAATGATCTCTATGGCTGCTGACCCTAAAGAAAACTTTTTGGATTATTTCCAAAGGTTAAATGTAGTGCCGGTAAGCATTTCTTATGAATATGATCCAACGGATATTCTAAAAATGCCCGAACTCTTGGCCAAGGCAAGACAAGAGACCTATGTCAAAGGAGAAAATGAAGATTTTAAAACTTTGCTCAGTGGCATTATTGGTCAGAAAAAAAGGATTCATATCCATATTGGGGATATTCTGACTGACGGCATTGAGAAAATCAAAAAGGATGTCTCCGGTCAGGTCAAACAGTTGCAGGCTTTGGCAGACCTCATTGATGAACAGATCATTTTGGGATATAAATTATGGCCCACCAAATATATTGCCCACGACCTATTGATGAATTCCGATCAATTTGCATCCGAATATACCCCAGAGCAAAAAGCCTTATTTGAGGCACGATTTAGGAGAGGTGTGGACCAAAATGATGAAACAGCGATAAAGAGCTACCTTTCCATGTATGCCAATCCTGTGATCAATCAGAAGAAGATTATGGAAGAAATGAAAGGGATAACCTAAATAGAAGGGACACCATTGCATTACTTCTAAAGAAAAGTCATCAGGAATCCTGAAATTCCTAAGTTTTAAAGATGGATGTTCAGGATGCCTTTTTTCATAGAATAACATAAGTGACATGAACCATTTTTACTTTCATGGCTAAAACAAACTTTTTTCCATCCTTACAAACTCTTAGTAAATAAGGATAAAAATATCTGAATATTACTTGTAACTTAGTATTTTTAGAATTAGTACAATTTCTTTTTAAATTATAATAAAAGTATTTAAAAGAAAAGTAAACCAGCAACATGAAATCCAACTACCAAGGCATTTTTGACATCACTCCGATTCCAATTTGGATTGAGGATTTTTCAGAAATTAAAAAAGCCCTCTTTGATGAAGGGCTGATAGGAAAAACGTCTGAAGAAATTGGTGATTTTTTTGAAAAGTATCCTGAAAAATTGGAATGGTTGACTCAAAAACTTAGGATTAAAGATATCAATCAGGCCTGCCTTGAACTACACCAAGCTGATTCGAAAAGTGAATTGTTGGAGCATTTCCATCAATTCATAACTCCAGAAGTTATCAAGTCAATCAAAGAACAATTTATCGCCATTTGTTCAGGCACTGATAATTTCCAAACCGAAAGTAGGATCAAAACACTGAAAGGGGACTTTAAGGACATCAAACTGTCCTGGAGAGCGGAACCCGGATATGAAGAAAGTCTTGAGAGTGTCATTGTAATCACAGAGGATATCACATCATTTAAAAGTATCAATAAAGCCCTGGAGGAAAGAAGTCGATTTATCCAAACCATATTTCAACAAATCCCAATAGGCATTGCTGTCAATAAAATATCAGATGGCAAAACCATCCTGGTCAACGACAACTTCATTTCCATATATGGCTGGCCGGAGTCAGTTTTGGACAATGTAGACAGTTTTTTTGATCATGTTTATCCAGATCCAGTCCAACGTGACCAGATCAAAACAAGAATATTAAAAGACATTGAAAGTGGTGATCCCTCCAAGATGCATTGGACAAATGTGGAAATCACTACGCAAAAAGGGGAGAAAAAATGGGTAACGGCCACTAATATCCCTTTATACGATCAAGATCTGATGATTTCAACAGTGTATGATGAAACAGAATTGTTCTTCACCAAGGAAGACCTGATTCATGAAAAAAACCTGCTCAGATCGCTGATTGACAATATTCCGGATTTAATTTATGTAAAAGATCTGGATTCAAAACATTTAATTGACAACAAAGCAAACCTGAATCTGTTTGGATCTAGTACAAGCGAAGTTCAGAAATCCGATCTTGAGCTATTTCCCAAGGAAATTGCAGAAAGTTTTATTGCCGATGATCAAAAGGTATTTCAGACCCAAGAACCGATCCTTCATAAAGAGGAACTTATTTTTGACAGGGAACGTAATGAAATATGGCTTTCTACATCTAAAATACCCTTGATTGATCAAAATACCGGTAAAACAAAGGGATTGGTAGGTGTTTCACGAGACATTACCCAAGACAAAAAGAGAGAATTGGCACTTTTGCATAAAAGCAAACTTCTGGAAGCCGTAGGAGAGGTGAACCGAATTCTCCTTGCCAATGAAAATTGGAAAAAAGCTTTGGATCCCATTCTTGAAATTCTCGGCAGTACTATTTTTGCAGATAGGGCCTACTTTTTTGAAAACTTCATTGAAGAAAAATCAGGTAAACTTTTCACGAGTCAGATAGCGGAATGGACAAATGGCAAAGTTAGCAAGGAAATTGACAACCCTGATTATAAAGCGATTGAACTTGATCAACATCCCATTTTTTTGAATGCCATAGAAACAAAAAGGTGCTTTTATAAACTTACTAAAGAAACATCAGGGGAAACAAAAAAAATACTTGAAGAACAGGGTATAGTCACCCTTTTACAAATCCCGATATTCTTGGGCAATGACTTCTATGGCTACCTGGGTTTTGATGATTGCTTTGAAGAAAAAAAATGGACAAAAGAAGACATTTCTTTTCTTCAAACTGCCAGTGCCAACCTGGCAATTGCCATTGGTAGACAAAATACATTTTCTCAGTTAGAGGAATCTCAGCATCAGTATAAGGAACTATTCCAGCTTTCTCCCCTACCAAAATGGGTTTATAATTCTGAGACATTTAAGATACTTGATGCCAATGAAGCAGCCATTTCTCATTATGGTTACAGTCATGAAGAATTCCTCAAAATGAAACTAACGGACTTCCAGATACAGGAAGAACCCATGTTTTTGGAAAGAGAAATTACCCAAAAATTAAAAAACAATTCCTCTTTTCTTGCTGAAGAAATCCATAGACACAAAAAGAAAAATGATGAAATCATTTTTGTAGAGACAAAAAGTAAAGCATTGAAATTTCATGGCTTAAATGCTATGGTGATTACCGCCAATGATATTACCTTTAGGAAAAGATACCTGGAGACAATTGAAAAGCAAAATATCAGATTAAAAGAAATAGCTTGGATGCAATCGCATGTTGTAAGAGCTCCTCTTGCAAGATTGATGGGACTCATTCATTTGATTGAAAACAACCAAGATCAATTTCTCCCAATTGAAAGTGAAGAGCTAAATCAATTGATTTTAGCTACAGCCCAAGAGTTGGATGGTATCATTAAGGATATAATTAAAAAATCTGAACAAATTAAACTTGATGAAATTTAATATAATCATCGTAGACGATGATCCCATCCTACTGATGATGCTAAAGATCCTGGTGAAGCAGACGGGACTACACCAGGAACCTGAATCCTTCACCAAACCGGCTGAAGCATTGGAATGGCTGTCTAATCATGATTCTGAAGGGCATCATCATTTGATCTTATTGGATATCCATATGCCTGAAATGAGCGGATGGCAATTTCTGGATCAGTTAAAAGCTTCCGTTACAAAAAGCAAAATCTATGTTGCGATGATCACCCCTTCAATAGCCTCAAGCGACAAGAATAAAGCCAAGGAATATAAAGAAGTAATTCTGTATCTGGAAAAAACCATCACAGAAGAATCTGTCGCGGACATCAAAAATCTCGTGGAGATAGCTCCTATATTGGAAGAGATTAACAGTAACCCAAAAAAAATCTAATCATGACCATTAGAACGCTGTTTGTTGCCCTTTTGGTCTTGGCTACTTTTACTACTTCTATTGCCCAAGAAAACAATGCCGTGGGAAAAATCAGTACACGGTTAGGCGATATTTATATTCTCCTATACGAAGAGACGCCCCATCACCGGGAAAGTTTTATCCAACTGGCATCATCAGGATATTGGGACTCCTTGACCTTCAATAGGGTGATTCCCAATTTTGTCGCTCAAGGAGGCTGCCCTGATACTGAAGAAGGATTCAATAATCCAGAATACCTCCTAGATCCTGAAATCCTGCCAGAGCTAAAACATACCTATGGTGCTGTAGGTGCAGGTAGAGACGCCAATCCTGAAAAAATTTCGGCAAGATGCCAGTTTTACATTGTACAAAACAAAAATGGGTTGCATAGATTGGACGGTGACTATACTGTTTTTGGAGAGGTTATCCGGGGAATGGAAGTAGTAGACAGCATCGTCCATCAGAAAAGAGATGAGAAAGACCAACCGGTACAGGATATCCCTCTCAGAATAAGCATCCTTTACCTCAGCCCTTCTGAAGTCAATGACCTGAAAAACAAATAAACTAATCCTTTTAATCTACCGCATCATGGATAAACCAATAAAAATTCTTGTAGTAGGTTGTGGAAACATGGGGGCTTCCCATGGAACCGCCTACCATCAAATGCCTGAATTTGAAATCTGCGGTCTTGTATCAAGAGGAGAAAGTAAAAATAAACTGAACCAAAAATTAGGGGGAAATTATCCACTTTTTGATGATTATGAGGAAGCAATCACATGCACTAATCCAGAGGCCATCTGTATTTCTACCTATCCAGATACCCATGAGGAAATTGCGCTCAAGGCATTGGCATCAGATTGCCATATTTTTATAGAGAAGCCATTAGCCGACACCATTGAAGGATCGGAGCGAATTATCAAACTCGCAAAGGAAAAGCACAAAAAAGTTGTTGTTGGCTATATCTTGAGGCATCACCCATCTTGGGAAAGATTTATTTTGGAAGCCCAAAAACTTGGTAGTCCCTTGGTGATGCGGATGAACCTGAATCAACAGAGCCACGGTTTTATGTGGGACGTCCATAGGAATTTGATGAAATCCTTAAGCCCAATAGTGGACTGCGGTGTGCATTATATAGATGT
This sequence comes from Fontibacter flavus, assembly GCF_042432905.1. NCBI lineage: Bacteria > Pseudomonadati > Bacteroidota > Cytophagia > Cytophagales > Cyclobacteriaceae > Fontibacter > Fontibacter flavus. The sequence goes on from NZ_JBHLWI010000003.1 coordinate 17,441, forward strand.
CATGTGTCAGATGACAAGGTCAAAGCCCATTTCTGTCTCAGCCATTGGTGCGAGGTTAACGGATGAAATCGCTGAAGACAATTACAATTATGGTCAGCTGCAGATCAGGTTCGAAGACGGTTCCGTGGGTTGGTATGAAGCAGGATGGGGCCCCATGATCTCAGATAATGCCTTTTTTATCAAAGATGTATTCGGCCCTAAGGGAGCTGTTTCAATCGTCGCCAAAAAAGCAGGTGCTGCAGGAAAATCAGATGATGTGGATTCCCATACCAAAACAGAAAGTATTAAAATCCATAAGGCCGATCTGAATGAAAAAAATCATTTTATCCATCAAGATATTTGGATTGATATGCTTGATGAACCTGACCATCAGGAATTGTGCAATAGGGAACAAAGGTTCTTCCTAAGATCTATCAAAGAAAACATAAATCTCGATGAACACTTGGAAGATGCCTTGAATAGCTTAAAAATAGCATTTGCTTGTGATGAATCTGTGAAATCAGGAAGAATGGTTTATTTATAATCCTTTGGATCATTAAGAATTAAGCCTCATTGAGCGTTTTTTATTCCATTTTTGAATAGCCTTTTGAATTCAAGCGATTTGGCCAACAGGATTTATTCATTGAGCAATACCTATTTCTTAAAGGATTCAGGTATATATGGCAAAAAAAAAGACAGCTAAAAGCTGTCCATCTATTTTTATCTTGCCGGTTCGAATACCGCTTGACTTACACTTGCCGGAGGATTGATATCAAAAGGTTCGGATGAAGAACTTGGAATCGGTGCATTGGCAAACAAAACAAGTTGTCTTTCTTTTACTTCATTCACATTCAATATTTTGATCGTAACAATTGGCAACGAAGATGTACTGCCGTCAGTTCTTGTCCTTACACTGACCACTTCAAAAGCTACCATTCCCAAATTATCTCCTTGAAGATTTCCTTCTAATGGAGAATAATTGATACTGACATCGCTGTCATATACTATGGCAAGAACAGTAGATCCTACTAACATTTTCAATCCTGTGGCCCGTATCGGTGTCACATTAGGGATTTCATCTAATAATACTTCTCTATCATCATCCACATTCGGAGACCCAAGTCCAGGGCCTGGAGCCAAATAATTCTGGGCACCATTAGCGGTAGGGCCTGCGTTTACCCAGGTATTTGGAATGGTTTTCAATGCAAACCATCCTTCATCTCCCACTTGTCCTGTGTATAAATCTATAGTTTTACCTTCATTTTCTCTGAAATACCTCAATTGATCTCTTAATCCTACCCTAGCAATTTGATCATTGACATCTGTATCACTGAAATTATTTGGCTCGTTTCCATTATCAATACTGTCCTCATCTATTACCAACAAGACTGCTTGACCTTCAGAACCTGATGGAGTATTGTCTTCAGATTCGGACATACAGCTTCCCAGTAAAATGAATATCAACAAGCTATAAATACTAATTCTTTTACTTTTCATTGCATTAATGGATTTAGGATTATTTGGGGAAAAACCTTTACCAATAAATATGCCAAAACTTCTTAATTAAGACATTGCTAATTGTTTACTTTACATAAAAAACTTTATTTATTTGATTATCAGTTTATTATATTTTTATAAATTAAATTATTTTACTAAAACATTTTCTCTTGCCGGAAAACAAAACCCCATCTTTTTTAACTTTCACTTTCTTGGTTCCTTATCTGTTGTTTTTCAATTCCCAAGACAATTCAGTAATAATATGAATCTCATTAAAAAATTCTGTTAGGGTTGAATTTATTGTTCCCTATGTACTATAGAAGCATGGTTTCTGAGGACCATCTTATTTTCTTCAGGGACTAGACAAACTATATAATTATCTATGCCAATGAAAATTAAACACCCAAATACCAAAATGAAAATCTAAGGATAACCATCCAGAAACAGGAAAGACAACAAAACAGAAGATTATTTTATTATTCTCTAAAAGATCAAAAATGTATTCTTTTCAAACCTCTTCATCTTTTACTTCAAATAAAAGCCTATTTACAGCAAGATAATCAGGCATTTGGAATACCTAATCACCACCAAACTTTCCGAACCAAGTTCAATTCACTTAATTTCTTTGAAAAAAAACAGTTTTGGGTAAAAATTTGTGCACATTTTTTTTTGCATTTCATAACTAAAAAAAATACACTTATGGAACTTTATTTGGTTTTATGGGTTTTCAACAAAAAATAATTTTTTGTATTATGATTTTTTTTATGATTTTTACCGCAGCTACGAACTGCAATCAAAATTACGGTTTAACATTAGATCCTTAAAAAATGAAAACAATTCTACATAAGAATGTACGAAGCAGGATGCTTTGGCTATTCTTACTAACCATGCTCAGCGTAAAGGCATTTTCTTTAGAATTAGAGAAAAATGACTTTTTTATTGTTTACGATGCCGCTACACTGAGCAATCTTCAGATCAGTGAAGGGAGGTTACAACCAAGATTCAACCCAGGTATTACAAATTACCAGGTTGAGGTAGGTTATTTTGCCTTCACCATCAATGTAACACCTACTGCTATGGACTCCCGATCCAGGATTTTTGTATCAGGAAAAGAAACAAATAGTGGTGTTACCTCAAGCCCTATACTTTTATACCCTGGCATGAATGAAATACCAGTTGAGGTAAGAGCTAGTGATGGGTCAAGTAATACTTATTTTTTATCCATCACTAGAAATGCTCCGACCGTAGAGGAATTGGCAAATCTAAGAGTTAGACCACCCGCTGTCTGTAATCCTGATAGTCCGGCTTACGATGAAGATGTCTGCCTAGCGGCAGCAAAAGACGATGATGGAGATGGCGTTCCTGACTTCTTGGATTTATGTCCAGGAACGCCAGCAGGAGTACCGGTGGATGAAACAGGCTGTCCTGATTCTGACAGAGACGGAGTGCCTGATACTGTCGACTTATGTCCAAACACACCCGAAGGAGAAGCTGTGGATGCAAATGGATGCTCCATTTCTCAAATCGACACAGATGAAGATGGGGTTCCTGACTATCTTGACCAGTGTCCTGATACCCCTGCCGGTGAAGAAGTGGACGAAAATGGCTGTGCTCTTTCCCAAAAAGATTCAGATAATGATGGGATTACCGACGATCTAGACCAATGTCCTGATACGCCTGCCGGAGAAGCGGTAGATGAAAACGGTTGTGGCCTTTCTCAAAAAGACACTGACGGTGACGGAATCACTGATGATATTGACCAATGTCCTGACACGCCTGCCGGTGCTGAGGTAGACGAAAACGGATGTGCACTTTTTGAAAAAGATTCTGATAATGATGGCATTACCGACGATTTAGACCAATGCCCTTATACCCCTGCTGGTGAAGAAGTAGATGAAAATGGTTGTGGTCTTTCCCAAAAAGATTCTGACAATGATGGAATTACCGACGATATTGACCAATGTCCTGATACGCCTGCCGGTGCTGAGGTAGACGAAAATGGATGTGCACTTTTTGAAAAAGATTCTGACAATGATGGCATCACCGACGATAAGGATCAATGTCCGGACACCCCTGCCGGTGAAGATGTAGATGAAAATGGTTGTTCCCTTTCACAAATCGACACAGATGGTGATGGGGTTCCGGATAGTATTGACCAATGTCCTGATACGCCTGATGGTGCACAAGTTGACCAAAACGGCTGTGCGCTTTCTGAAAAAGACTCAGACAATGATGGAATTACCGACGATAAGGATCAATGCCCGGATACCCCTGCAGGTGAAGAAGTGAATGAGAATGGATGTTCTATTTCACAAGTCGACACAGATGGCGATGGGGTTCCGGACAATATTGACCAATGCCCAGATACTCCGGCCGGTTCACAAGTTGATGCAAACGGCTGTGCGCTTTCCGAAAAAGACTCAGATAATGATGGAATTACCGACGATAAGGATCAATGCCCGGATACCCCTGCAGGTGAAGAAGTGAATGAAAACGGTTGTTCTATTTCACAAGTCGACACTGATGGTGATGGGGTTCCGGACAGCATTGACCAATGTCCTGATACTCCAGCTGGTGCCCCAGTAGACGAAAACGGATGTGCACTATCTGAAAAAGACTCAGACAATGATGGTGTTACCGACGATAAGGACCAGTGTCCTGACACTCCTGAAGGTGCCGAAGTAGACGAAAACGGCTGTACTCCTGCACAGAAAGATTCGGATGGTGATGGCGTAACAGATGACCTGGATCAGTGCCCTGATACGCCTGAAGGTGCGGAAGTGGACGAAAATGGTTGTGCACTTTCCCAAAAAGATTCGGATGGTGATGGTGTAGCAGATGATATTGACCAGTGTCCTGATACCCCGGTAGGTGCAGAAGTAGACGGAAACGGTTGTGCTCCTGCCCAGAAAGATTCGGACAATGATGGTATTACCGATGATTTGGACCAGTGCCCTGATACGCCTGAAGGTGCAGAAGTGGACGAAAATGGTTGTGCACTTTCCCAAAAAGATTCTGATGGTGATGGTGTAGCAGATGATATTGACCAGTGTCCTGATACCCCGGTAGGTGCAGAAGTAGACGGAAACGGTTGTGCTCCTGCCCAGAAAGATTCGGACAATGATGGTATTACCGATGATTTGGACCAGTGCCCTGATACGCCTGAAGGTGCGGAAGTGGACGAAAATGGTTGTGCACTTTCCCAAAAAGATTCTGATGGTGATGGTATCAACGATGACCTTGACCAATGTCCTGATACTCCTGAAGGTGCGGAAGTAGATGAAAATGGCTGTGCTCCTGCCCAGAAAGATTCGGACAATGATGGTATTACCGATGATTTGGACCAGTGCCCTGATACGCCTGAAGGTGCGGAAGTGGACGAAAATGGTTGTGCACTTTCCCAAAAAGATTCTGATGGTGATGGTGTAGCAGACGATATTGATCAGTGTCCTGACACCCCTGATGGTGCGGAAGTAGATGAAAATGGCTGTGCTCCTGCTCAGAAAGATACAGATGGTGATGGTGTAACTGACGATTTGGATCAGTGTCCAAATACCCCTGAAGGCGTAGAGGTAGATGAAAATGGTTGTGCTTCTTCAGAAGTTGATTCTGATGGTGATGGCGTGACTGATGACATTGATCTTTGCCCTAACACCCCGGCAGATGCTGAAGTGGATGAAAACGGTTGTGCACTCTCACAAATAGATACCGATGGTGATGGTGTAACCGATGATATAGACCAGTGTCCTGATTCTCCTGAAGGGGAAGAAGTCGATGAAAATGGCTGTGCCCCTTCTCAAAAAGACTCTGATGGTGACGGTGTGACCGACGACTTGGATAAGTGTCCAGATACTGTTGAAGGTGCTGCAGTAAATGAAAATGGCTGTGCCTTGTCTCAGCTGGATTCTGATGGCGATGGCGTAACTGATGACCTGGACCTTTGCCCTAACACTCCTGAAGGAGAAGAAGTCGATCAATATGGATGTTCTGTCAACGAACCTGAAATCACCTTGGTGGTAGATTTTATCGATGCTGATATGATTGAAGTTCCTTGGGGAACTACCCTAGAACAAGCTGGTTTACCAACAGAAATCTGGGTGATTACTGAAAGTGGTGAAATGTATGCCTTCCCTATCGTTTGGAATAATGAACCATACAATCCATATGAAAATGGACCATACACCCTCACAGGAACTATTCAGCTACCAAACAGTTGGGAGCCTACTTTTGACAGAATCCCTTCTATTACCATACTGGTTCTACCAAAAGAAGCTCCGGAAGATTTGATTTTGAGCAATAACATCTTCAACCATACTACCACAAGTTCCCCAATTCTCATTGGAAACTTCACTGTGGTAGATCCAGTGGATGATGTACATATCCTTGAATTGGCTCCTGGAGTGGCGGATAATGACCTGTTCACCATCATTGACGGAGAGTTATACTGGAACAATTCGGATTTAAGACCTGGCCAAACACAATTTACCATTGTGGTGAAGGTAACAGATAGAGAAGGTAACATCTTGGAAAAGGAATTCACTATCGTCAGAAGACTTGCGGATCTCCTAGGAGATATTGCAATCCCGAATACCTTCACACCAGATGGAGATGGCATAAACGATGATTGGGGAATTCCAATCCTGAAAGTATATAAGGCTACAAGGTTACATATTTATGAGCGTGGAGGGCTTCGTGTATTCTTCACTGATGACCCTGACAAAAGGTGGGATGGTACCTATCTAGGCAAGGTACTTCCAATAGGAACCTACTACTATGTCATTGAAGTAGATGACAGTAAGGAATCAAGAAAAGGAATATTGAATCTACTCAGAAAAAATTAACACGATGAAACTTTTAGCATTCAACCATATATATAATCCTGTCAATGCACTCAAGAGTGCGTTGACAGCAACCTCAGGAAAAGTAAAGTTCAGCTTTACCCTATCAATTATCATAATGATGTGCATGGTCATGGAATCTAATGCACAATCAAGAAAATACCTGAGCCAGTTCAACCAACTTCAAAGCTACTTCAACCCGGCTCTTACAGGGTATGAAGGCTCTGTAGTCAGAGGCTTGGTCCGAAATCAATGGTCAGGATTTGAGGGCTCTCCTCAGACTTACTTCCTGTCTGCAGAAATCGACCCAATGGAAATGAGTGGTTCTGAAGATGCTGCACTTTTGGGTAACACTGCTGCTGGCCTTCACCTTCTGCATGATTCTTTCGGTCCTTTTAGACAAACTGAAATGTTGCTGAGTTATGGTGCAAGGGTAAGAATATCCAGAACTACCAACCTCAGATTAGGTGTTGCAGCTAACTACAGCAGTGTCCGCCTCGATGGAAATAACCTGACCACTGAGCAGATCAATGACCCAACGGTAAACTCTTACCTGAATCAGTTTGCCACCATGCAAGTGATGGATTTCAATGCCGGTCTGGCCATTACCCATCAAAACTATTATTTCTCCTATGGATTTCAGAATGTGGCAAATGGCAGGGTCAACAGAGGTGATGTATTTATAAAAGAAAAACCTTTTGTTAATGTCTTCCAAACCGGATTTAGACAAACACTTTCCTCACAGTTTACCATTTTGACTAGCATGATGTACAGAACTCAAAATGACCTTCCCTACAACTTTGAAGTCAATGTAAAATTGATGGCTTTGGATAAATTTTGGGTTGGCGTCGGACACAGGACTGATTATGCCAACAGCTATCAATTTGGCTATTTGATGGATAATATCAGGTTTGGTTACGCCTACGAAGTACCTGTAAGCAAGTCATACTTAATTTCCAATCCCTCACATGAATTTATGGTGTCTTACTACCTTTTCAAAAAGGGTGGTAACAAGGCCACAGCTAGTTCCATAATATGGTAACAAGACAGTTTTAAGTCATTTTTTAGAGCAGGTTATCTCCTTCGTAGCTTTATTTTTTAATGATTGCAGCACAATTTTGTAACCTTTGGGGGATGCCTGCTCTTATTTTTTTAATTTTTTTTCTTCTTTTTCTCTTTTCAAGTCTTCAACATTGGAAAGAAGCAAAAACAATCAAGATTCCTACTCCATTGACATACCTCTATCGAAGGATGTCATTTGATAGGTTTTCTATGAAAAACGCCAAAAAAAGACTTGCATCAACCTTGCACCTTATACTTATTAAGATATTGACTGGGAGAAATGCCCATCATGCCCTTAAACTGACGATTGAAATTGGAAAGGTTATTAAACCCAGATTCATAACCTACTTCCGAAATATTGTGCCGCTCTTCCAATAAAAGCTTACAGGCATAGCCTATCCTGATCTCATTCAAAAATTTGGAATAGTTCTTCTTCGTATGCTTTTTAAAAAATCTGCAAAAAGCAGTTGGATTGAGATTGGCAACATCGGCCACCTCTTCCAAACTGATGTTTCTCCGGAAATTATTAAAAGTAAAAGAATATACTTTGTCAATACGGAGATCTCCTGATTTCTCTCCAGGATGGGTAAATCCCTGAGTACTTAACAGTTCATAATCTGTACACTGCGCAAGCTTTTGCAGCATCAACATCAATAAATACAACCTATGAAAACCTTCAGCCTGATGAATAGCCAGCATCATTTCTTTTACTTCCTCATTACTTTCATGGAATACAATTCCTTGACCTGCCCTATCCAATAATTGTTGGATTTGTAGCATCTCTGGTATTTGTAAAAATTCAACTCCGGCAAAATCCTTTCGAAAATGCAGGGTAATCGCCTCTGCCTGTAAACCACTTCCTTTTTCAAAATATACCGGATCATTTTGCCACATATGGGGTAAGGCCTCCCCTATCAAAACCAAGTCACCAGGCGCAAAAGGCTTGATACTATCTCCAATAAATCTGGTTCCTGTAGACTCCAAAATATATACCAGCTCAAATTCAGGATGATAATGCCAGACATTTAGGAAATGAGGATAAGAATGTTTCGCAGATACAAAAGACCTGTCGAAGGGATTTCTTCTTTCAAGCAATTTTGGTTTCATATCATAAAAATTGTCACTTTTTTTAAGATAACAAGTATTTGCGCTAAAATAATACGCAAAATATGCAACTCTTGAGTAGCCTTGAGGTGATTAAATTGTTCAATTTGTATTATGCCATTACAAATCACTGACTACACTATCAAAGATGTGCGGTTTCCAACTTCCAAAGAAAAGCACGGTTCGGATGCCATGAACCCTGATCCGGATTACTCCGCAGCCTACATCATTTTACATACCCAAGACCCTGATCTCAAGGGGCATGGCCTGACTTTTACCATCGGAAGGGGCAATGAAATCTGTTGTGCTGCATTGGAAGCCCTTATTCCTCTGGTTTTGGAATTGAATCTGGAAGATATTACCCATAATATGGGAGCATTTTACAGAAAGATAACAGGAGACAGCCAAATAAGATGGCTTGGTCCCGAAAAAGGCGTAGTACATCTTGCTGCTGGAGCCTTGATCAATGCTGTTTGGGATCTTTATGCCAAATCAGCACAAAAACCACTTTGGAGATTGATCGCAGATATGAGTCCACGGGAGTTGGTAAGCTGCATCGACTTTACCTACATTACCGATGTCCTGACTCCTGAGGAAGCAATACAGATGCTCGAATCTCAGGTTGATGGTAAAAAAGAAAGAATCAATTTCCTTATGGAAAATGGCTATCCAGGCTATACCACTTCCGCAGGATGGCTGGGTTATTCTGATGAAAAAATCAGGACGCTTTGCAGAGAAGCTGTAGAAGAAGGCTGGACACATATCAAAATGAAGGTGGGTTCTGACCTGAATGACGACATCAGGAGGGCAGGTATCATCCGCGAAGAAATCGGATATGAACGACACCTCATGATGGACGCAAATCAAAAATGGGATGTGAATCAAGCCATAGAAAACATGAAATTTTTGACCAAGTTCCAACCCCTTTGGATAGAAGAACCTACAAGTCCTGATGATATTTTAGGACATGCTACCATTGCAAAAGCGGTTGCGCCGATCAAAGTAGCTACTGGTGAACATTGCCAAAATAGGGTTATATTCAAGCAGCTAATGCAGGCAAACTCTTTTGGAATTTGTCAGATCGATAGTTGTCGTGTGGGAGGTGTAAACGAAAACTTGGCCATCATGCTCATGGCAAAGAAATTTGAAATTCCGGTATGTCCACATGCAGGGGGGGTAGGTCTTTGCGAATATGTACAGCACCTTTCCATGATTGACTATATATGCATCAGTGGAACCATGGAAGGAAGGGTAATAGAATATGTGGATCATTTGCATGAGCACTTTATCGATCCAGTGGTCATTAACAAAGGAAGGTACATGCCTCCCACCCTTCCGGGCTATAGTATTGAAATGAAACCGGAAACATTGTACAAATATGATTTTGATTCAGGGGAAGTATGGAAGTAAATGAAAAACTTAACCCTAGAAAATAGAAAGATCTCTACAATCAAGAACCAGGATAATGAAAGAACATAAGAAAAAAACAGTTGTTGTCACCGGTGGTGCAAGTGGTATAGGACTGGCCATCACCAGACTCTTTGCTGAAAAAGGTGATTCAGTGATTTTTTTGGATTACAATTCAAATTCGGGAAATCAGGTTGAGCAAGAAATGAAAGAGAAAGGATTGGATGTTCGGTTTTTACAAACTGATGTTTCGGACTTCAACAGTGTCAAAACTGCCTTTGATCAAATTCCGGAAAAAATGGATGTACTTGTCAACAATGCTGGCATTTCACATGTGGGCAGGCTGGAAGAAACCGGTGAAGAAGATTTTGAAAGACTTTTCCAGGTAAATGTCAAAGGAATTTACACTTGTTCCCATGAAGCCCTTCCCAAGTTAAAAGCTAACGAAGGTGGGAGCATCATCAATATGTGCTCGGTAGCTGCTACCATGGGAATACCTGATCGCTTTGCTTATTCCATGACCAAAGGGGCAGTCCTTTCCATGACACTATCCATTGCCAGAGACTATGTAGCTGATCAAATCAGATGCAACTGCATTTCCCCGGGAAGAGTACATACCCCCTTTGTAGATGGATTCCTGAGCAAAAACTATCCTGGACAAGAAAAAGAGATGTTTGAAAAATTGGCGGCAACACAGCCTATTGGAAGAATGGGCAAACCGGAAGAAATCGCTGCTTTGGTGTATTACCTCGCTTCAGATGAGGCTACTTTTATTACAGGAAGCAATTTCCCGATTGATGGGGGATTTCTGGGACTAAAAGCCTAAAGAAAGTAAAATTAAATTGAGCAATACTTTAAACACACATATATGAAACTGTTAAGATTTGGTGAAACAGGAAGAGAAAAGCCAGGTGTAAAAATAAAAGATAAGTGGTTGGACTGCTCTGGCTTTGGTGAGGACTGGACTGAAGAATTTTTGGAAAATGACGGAATTCAAAGGCTGGAAAAATGGTTGGAAGATGAAGCTGATAATTTAGCCAAAATTGATCCAAACACCCGATTGGGCTCTCCTATCAAGCGGCCATCTAAAATCATTTGTGTAGGTCTGAATTACTCCCTTCACGCCAAAGAAAGTGGCATGCCTGTACCCGACTCTCCAATCCTTTTCATGAAAGCTACGAGTTCCATTTGCGGACCAAATGATCCCATCCTTATCCCAAGAAATTCAACCAAAACAGACTGGGAAGTAGAATTGGCAGTAGTCATTGGTAAAAAAGCTACCTATGTTAACAAAGAGGAGGCGATGGATTATGTAGCAGGATACTGCCTCCACAATGACGTCAGTGAAAGAGATTTTCAACTCCATCATGGCGGTCAATGGGTAAAGGGGAAAAGTGCGGATCATTTTGCTCCCCTAGGCCCTTATCTGGTTACCAAAGATGAAATTGAAAATCCGCACAACCTGCGTTTATGGCTAAAAGTCAATGGCCAAATGATGCAGGACAGTTCTACTTCTGATCTTATTTTTGATATTCCTACCCTTGTTTCCTACATCAGTCAATACATGACCTTATTGCCCGGTGATGTCATTTCCACTGGTACCCCTTCAGGGGTGGGACTTGGTCTCAAACCGCCAAGATACCTTCAGCATGGTGATGTGGTAGAACTTGGAATAGATGGCCTGGGAGAAGGCAGACAGGTTGCTCATGATGTTTTTAACCAATAAGATCAAGAGATGATCAAATAAGAATATACCCTGAATGACATGACCATTGACGCACACCAACATTTCTGGAATTATGATCCGGTAAGAGATGCCTGGATAGATGACAGTATGCAGGTGATCCAAAAAGACTTCTTGCCTAAGGACCTTAAGCCTGAACTGGACAAAAAAGGCATCAATGGCTGCATTGCGGTTCAGGCTGATCAATCTAAGGATGAAACCCAATTCCTGCTTCACCTTGCGAGAGAAAACCCTTGGATAAAAGGTGTAGTGGGATGGGTTGACCTTTCCTCTCCAAATCTTGAAGCACAACTTGAAAGTTATCTGATAGAAGAAAATCTATTTGGCTTCAGAAAAATACTTCAGTCTTTACCGCCAAGTGCCATGGAAGAGAAAGCTTTCTTGAAAGGCATTGGCTTATTGACAAAGTTCGGGTTCACCTATGATATTTTGATTTTCCCAAAGCAACTGGAGGCAGCATTTCAGTTGGCCCGTCAATTCCCGAACCAGGCATTTGTGGTTGACCATATGGCCAAACCTGACATTAAAAATCAGGAATTTGATTTTTGGGCAAAGGGCATTCAAAAATTAGCCTCCCTTCCCAATGTTTATTGTAAAGTTTCAGGAATGGTAACCGAGGCGGATTGGGGGAGTTGGAAAAAGAAAGACTTCATTCCTTATTTAGATCATATCACCCACTACTTCGGAACAGAACGCCTGATATATGGAAGTGACTGGCCGGTGTGCCTACTTGCCGGAACCTATGAAAAAGTTTACGATTTGGTTTATGATTATTACAATGAGTTTTCTGAAACAGAAAAAAAGGCCATTTTCGGAATGAATGCCTGCAACTTTTATGGAATTGAAATATGAACCGTAACAAAAAATCTTGTCCCAAGCTATGAACCTAAATCTTGATAATAAAGTAATTCTCGTTTCAGGAGGAGCAAAAGGTATTGGCGAAGCAATTACCAGAACCATTGCAGCAGAAGGTGGTATTCCGATCATCATTGACCCTTCCCTAGAATTGGGACATAAACTTGTCGAAGAACTCACTTCCAAAAAGCAGAAAGCCCATCTCATCCCATTGAGACTTTTGGAACCCCAACATGCTGAGGAAGCAGTTGAAAAAACCATCGGCAAATTCGGGAGTATTGACGGCGTGGTCAACAATGCCGGGGCAAATGATGGCATTGGGCTGGAATATGGATCTCCTCAGGCTTTCAGAAAATCTGTGGAAAATAACTTGGGCCATTACTATGACCTTGTGCATTACGCACTGCCCCACCTTAAATCCAGCAAAGGAAGCATTGTCAATATCAGCAGTAAAACAGCCGTAACAGGTCAGGGAAATACAAGTGGCTATACAGCTGCTAAAGGTGCCCAATTGTCTCTCACAAGGGAATGGGCTGTAGAGCTACTTCCTTATGGGATACGTGTCAATGCGGTCATTCCGGCAGAAGTCATGACACCTTTATATCAAAAATGGCTGGACACTTTCGAGCAACCGGACCAAAAGCTGGCCCTGATCCAGAACAGAATTCCCTTTGGGAATCGAATGACCACAGCTCAGGAAATCGCAGACACAGTAGTATTTCTGTTGTCCGATCGTTCCTCCCATACTACCGGTCAGCATATCTATGTAGATGGAGGATACACCCATTTAGATAGGGCTATAGGCAGGGAGTAGGCATTTCTTTTCAAACCCAAAAACCTCCCAAATGAAAAACAAAACCCTGATTCCCAAAAACTTACTCATCCCTTTTATCCTGATCACTTCCCTTTTTGCACTTTGGGGATTTGCCAATGACATCACTAACCCAATGGTAGCTGCATTCAAAAGGGTTTTGGAATTAAATAATGTGCAGGCTTCTTTGATACAAATGGCGTTTTACGGGGGGTATTTTACCATGGCTTTGCCTGCAGCACTTTTCATCAAAAAATACAGCTACAAAACAGGTATCCTGATTGGATTGGGTCTCTATGCTACCGGTGCCTTGCTCTTTTTCCCTGCAGCGGCTTGGGAAAGCTACTTTTTCTTTCTGATTGCCTTATATATCCTGACATTCGGTTTGGCGTTTTTGGAAACGACAGCTAACCCATATGTGCTATCTATGGGGCCGGAAGAAACGGCTACTCAGAGATTAAATTTTGCACAGGCCTTCAACCCAATGGGCGCTCTTGCAGGACTTTTTGTAGCCAAAGAATTTATTCTTAACGCCCTTCAGTCCAACAATACTGATACTGAAGGCAATTTGATTTTCAACACCTTGGATGAGTCCGCCAAATCACTTATCAGAACCAATGACCTGATGGTTATCCGTAATCCCTATGTGATGCTCGGGCTTGTAGTCATCGCATTGGCTGTGGTGATCAGCATTGTCAGAATGCCTGAAAATAAATCCAGCAATAACGCCCTGGATTTTTGGCCTTCTATGAAACGTCTAGGCAAAAATTTGAATTTTGTGGAAGGTGTAATCGCGCAAATGTTCTATGTGGGCGCGCAGATCATGGTATGGACATATATTTATCAATATGCGGAAGTCCTTGGGATCGACAATGCTTCTGCTGTCAATTATGCCTACACAGCATTACTCCTTTTCCTTGTTGGTAGGTGGATTTGCACTTATCTTTTACGCTATTTCCTTCCTGCTAAATTGCTGTTATTCTTTGCTATACTTGCAGGTTTCTTTACCCTAGGAGCCATATTTATCCAAAATATTTGGGGACTTTATAGCCTTGTTGGAATTTCATTTGCGATGTCCTTGATGTTTCCCACCATTTATGGTATCGCATTGGAGGGCTTGGGAGAAGATGCCAAATACGGTGCTGCATTCTTGGTAATGGCGATTGTTGGGGGAGCCATTATGCCCACTCTTCAAGGTATAATCTTGGATATTGGAGGATCCGGGTATCAGGACACCTTGATTTTGGGGGTTCCCGAAGTGAATTTCTCATTTATATTACCATGCTGCTGTTTTCTAGTCGTGGCAATATTTTCATTCAGAAGATTAACTGCCAAGCAATCAACATAACTGTCATTTCCTAAAATATTTTACAAACTCCAAAATATTGGGATACATCTGAGTGCTGTTTTCCAAGACCTCATCAACTGTATAAAACCTTATTTCCAAACATTCGGGGCTGGGTTGAAAATCCAAATGGGCAACTTGGGTTTCGTAAACTGCATTGACTATAAACTGCTCTTTTGGATTTTTGGCCGGAAAAAAATAACTGGGTTGCTCAGCAATAAATACAGTGGTTAAACCCATTTCTTCCATGATTTCTCGCGCTATACCAGTTTGGGGACTTTCTCCAAAATCCAATCCGCCTCCAGGAAGTTCCCATAGGCCATTTTCCTCCCTGACCAATAAAAAGCGATTATTTTCGTCCAAAATCAGGGCTTTCACTGAAACCCGATAAAAACAGGCCGGAATAGTAAATTCATTCATTTTAAGATTGATTTATTCATTACACATCCTCCATAGCAATTTCCCGCATCAACCTTCCTAAAATATCCGATCCTGAGATGATCTTTTGATATTTATCAGTCCAAAGAAGGGCAAGGTCCTCATCTATGACATCATCTCCAGGACTTTGAGGCTCAACCCTCCATTTTTCTAAAATTTTACCAATGGGATACGCTGCATCAAAAATAACCAAAGGAATGTGACAAAAATCCAAAGGACTGACCATCTTGTTTCTCAAAAGAAAGTTATTTACAAAAGCAGGAAAGTTCAAGACTTTTCTAGGATGACCATTTGTCTCATCCAGAATAATTATCCACTTTTTACCAGACTTCGCCAGTTCTTTGAGAAATGAATCTTTGGAACTTCTTTTGATAACTGGAAAAACAGGCTTTGAACCTTCGAAGGGCAAAGAAATAATGCTGAGTGGATCTATTTCCTCCCCTTCCTTATATGCCGGTAAGTCATCTAATCTCAAAAAGTTAACTGCCCCTCTTGCTTCCAGTCTATCAAGTTCTGTGTCAGCATTTTCAGCTTGATACTTAAGCAGAGAAATCAATTCAGCCTCCCTAAGCCATGGAACAGGTTCTTTTCCCAAAATATAATCCAATAATAATCCTGTAGGTTTTGAAAGGGGCCAGAGTAGTATTTTGTAAAAATTTAATAAAGGGGAAAGCTTAGCCCCTATTTTCAAAGCATGACGGGTAAAATATGCTTGGGGAAAAATCTCTCCAGCAAGAGTTAGAACAACGGTTGAAAATAAAAATGAGGCAAACCCGTACAATATAGAGTCTGCTAACAGCGTCAATAAAACATTAAAACTTACATTTCCCCATAAGATGGTTGCCAATGTAAAATTAGCATCCTGCCTTAAGGAAAGTACTTTTTGAGCAATGGGAACTCCACCATCTGCTGCTACCTCCAGACGCAATCTGCTCAAACTAAACAAGGATATATTTAGCCCGGAAAAAGTAGCTGCTTTAATTGTGCAAAAAATAATTCCAACCCAAACCCATATTGATTCCATAGAAGGCTTTTGAGGAAAGTTAAAAAAAATGAACTTGAAAAACTATGGATCTGAAATGAATATAAAGAAAAAAAGCGCCCATCAATAAGCGCTTTCCAACATCAAAATCAAGTGATCCATGATCATCGGGGCAGGATTTGGATAAGTCATCTGCATCAAGAAATCCACCGCCTTGGGAATATCCTCTCTCGACAATCCCAGCTCACGGAGATTAAAACCTGCACCCAATTTTTCCTGTAATTCCCTTATCGTTTGGTATGGCAAAGGACCACCAAATATGGCCTGAAAATTTCGCTGTACTCCTTCAGTCAAAAAGTCCCATTGGTATTTCAGTACAAAGGGTAAAAGAAGCGTATGGATTTTGGAATGCTCCAAATTAAAATTGCCCCCTAGAACATGCGCAGCCTTATGATGAAGCCCCATACTTACCTCACAAAGCACTTTTCCTCCTATATAAGCTCCAAACAACAGCTTTTCATTGATTTCCGCTGTCATTACCTTTTCTTGGGATAAGGATCTTAAACCTGCCAACAGATTTTTAAGTCCCAATTCAGCCAGAGAATTTACGATAGGGTTGGATTCACGAGAATACAGTGCCTCCACTAAGTGCGCCATTGCATTAAATGCAGATGGAACTGCCAAATCCAGGGGCATTCCAATAGATAGATAAGGATCATAAAAGACTTTATGAGGATGAACCCTGTCGTCTCTTTTGACGGTTTTCACGCCATTTTGGGAAATACCATAAATATTGGTCATTTCAGATCCAGAATACGTAGTAGGCACTACCCAAAGTTCCGCATTTGAATTCAAAACCAATGCTTTGCCAAGACCAATGGCAGAACCGCCACCAAGACAAAGGATGATATCCACTTCCTTTCCCTCTAAGAATTTACCGGCTTCTTCAACTAAGTCCTGAGGTACGTGCTGAATAATTTTATCGAAGTGAAAAACTCCACCTACTTTTTCAAGATTCTTGATTTTTTCTACAAGTGCGGAATTCCTGCCACTTCCTATGAAAGCGATATTGGATTTACCTTCTGGCAATTCCTCATCCAATGCATCTAAAATTGACTTTCCAAAAATTACCTTTACGGCATGTGTTTTATAATTAAATAAATTCATTAGATTTTGGTTTGATTACAGATTTTGATCAGCCTACCCGCTCAATGACTACGGCATAGCCTTGCCCTACACCCACGCAAAGCGTGGCAATGGCATATCTCTTCTTATTGAGGATTAATTCCTCCACTGCGGTTTGGATAATTCTGGTTCCAGTCATGCCCAAAGGATGGCCCAGGGCTATGGCCCCACCATTAGGATTGATGCGCGGGTCATTATCTGATAGCCCCCATGCCCTGATACATGCCAAAGACTGAGCAGCAAAAGCTTCATTGAGTTCTATCACATCCATATCTTCCCAGCTAAGTCCTGCCTTAGCAAGGGCTTTATTTGCAGCTTCCACGGGACCAATCCCCATAATTCTCGGCTCCACTCCAACTACTTGGGAACTCATAATTCTTGCTTTTGGCTTTAATCCGTATTTTGACACTGCATCTTCAGAAGCAATCAGCATAGCAGCTGCACCATCATTGAGGCCGGATGCATTCCCAGCAGTAACTGTTCCCTCCTTTTTGAAAGCAGGTTTCAACGCTGCAAGTTTTTCCAAGGTAGTATCTTCACGAATAAACTCATCCTTTTCAAAACGAAGAGATTCACCTTTTTTGGAAGGCAAATCAACTGGTACTATTTCCTTTTCAAATCTTCCATTTGCCCTTGCTTTAGCTGCTTTCAACTGACTTTGATAAGCAAACAAATCTTGATCCTCCCTGGATATACCATACATATCTACCAAATTCTCAGCCGTGATACCCATAGGATCCACACCGTATAACTTCTCCATTTTAGGATTAACAAACCGCCATCCAAAACTGGAATCATACATTTGAGCGTCATTGCCAAAGGCTGAGCTTGGTTTGCCGATGACATATGGCCCTCGGGTCATATGTTCTACCCCTCCTGCAATAAACAAATCTCCATCTTCGGCCATGATGGCTCTCTTTGCATGCACAATTGCAGATAGACCTGAAGAACAAAGTCGGTTGACAGTTTCTCCTGGAACGGTTACCGGAAGTCCTGCAAGCAAAGATGCCATCCTGGCCACATTCCGATTATCCTCCCCCGCTTGATTATGGCAACCCAAAATCACATCATCTATGGCCTCTTTTGGGAGGTCTGGCAATCTTTCCATCAGTGCTTTGATCACATAAGCAGCAAGATCATCTGCCCGCATAGAGGATAAGCTTCCTTTAAATTTTGAAATTGGTGTCCTTACGGCATCGATGATATATACATTTCTCATTTTTGGGTCTGGCTATGCGCTATAGATGTTCTTTGTTGAAGATCTCTCAATACATTTAAATATTCCAATGGTGGTTCTTCTGCAATACTCAAGTTTTCAGAAATTTTTAAATCCCATCCTGTCTGTGCTTTTACCTCCTCAATGGTCACATTTGGATAAATAGCGGTCAATTCAAATTCTTTTGTTTCTGAATTGGGTCTCAAAATCCCCAAATCTGTGATGATAAATTGAGGTCCCTCTCCAGTGATTCCCAATTTTTCCCTTTCATTTCCGCCATTAAGATACCCTGCTGAAGTGATGAAATCCACTTTATCTACAAAAGCCCGACTATTATGCTTCATGATCACAAAGGTTTTCTTCGCATTGGAAGCAATCTCCGGTGCGCCACCAGCTCCAGGTAGACGGACTTTGGGTTTCTTGTAAGGTCCAATTACAGTAGAATTGATATTCCCGTATTTGTCAATCTGTGCTCCACCTAAAAATCCAACATCCACTTTTCCACCCTGTAGCCAGTAATTGAATATTTCAGGTACTGACACAACAGTACTGGCTGTATCTGCCAATATATCATCCCCAATGGAAAGCGGCAACACAGCTGGTTTGGTATCAATCGTACCGGATTCATAAACTAAGACTATATCGGGGGCATGCGTCAATCTGGCAAGATTACATGCCGTACTTGGAAGGCCTATGCCTACAAAACAAACTTCGCCGTTGTGAAGCAAACGGGAAGCTGTAATGATCATCATTTCTTCTTTGGTATATTCCATAGAATTATTGGATAGCTGCTTGATTGGGGGATTTTAAGATTTTTTGGAAAGAACATTTGTTTCTATCCATTCCTTGAAGATTTCTAGATTTTTTGAGATTTCATCCCATTGCTTGTAAAAACTATTGTCCCGCTTATAATAACCCATGGCATAAGAGGGATGAGCACCTTTAGGGGCAACAGCAATACCTTTCACCAACCAATGAGGGATGACAACACCTTGATTATGGGTATCCAATTCATCCACCACTTCTTCTACAGTCACCAGCACCTTTTTTGAAGCATAGACTACTTCTTTTTGGACGCCGGTGATGCCCCATATTTTAACATTTCCTTTTTTGTCAGCCTGTTGGGCATGAATAATCCCCACATCAGGTCTTATGGATTTGATAGCGGCCAACTGTTCCCCTGTAAAAGGACAGGTAACCCACTTGATATAATCAGGATTTTCTTTGGCCAAGTCCGTGCCGGTATATCCTCTCAATACCCCAAAAGGCAAACCTGAAGCTCCCGCTTGATAAGCACAGGCCATGGCAGCATGACTATGTTCTTCAATTTCCAGAGGAGCAGGAACCCCCTTTTCAACGGCATCCCTAAGGCGGTAAAGTGAACCTACACCGGGATTACCTCCCCAGGAGAAAATCACCTTTTTTACCAGTCCCATACCTATCAACTGATCATAAATCAAATCAGGCGTCATTCTGATCAGGGTCAGGTTTTTTTTGCCTTGTCTGATGATTTCATGACCCGCCTCAAAAGGTATCAAATGGGTAAAGCCCTCCATAGCTACTTGGTCTCCGTCTTGGACATGGTCCTGAATCAAAACAGCTAAGGGTTGAAATTTATCAAGCATAAATTTTCTTTGGTCTATTAATGAAGGAAAATCCTTAAAAAGCCTCGATTTGAGGCTTTTTAAGGGGATTAACTATTTCATTATTTATTGAGATATTTAGGAAGTTGAATTGCCTCCAAAGGCTTCACGATTTCAGACCTTCTAGATTCAAAAACAGGTGGAAGCAACAATTGATGTCCCAAAAGGTCTGCAGGCTCATCTATGGCAAACCCAATATCAGAAGTGGCATATTCAAACAATACACCGGAAGGAGTCCTGTTGTATATAGAATGGAAGTAATTCCTGTCCTTCAATTCAGTCACATCTGTATATCCAAAACCTTCAATGTAAGCTTTCAGTTCCAGGTTGTGCTCATCCTTTTCTGTAGCAAAAGCAATATGATGTGGTATACCTACTCCAAAAGTCCAGGAACCTTGTTCCATATCAGGTACATGATGTAGCTCAATGGTTTTCATCGCTCCTCCATTCTTTATATGATAACGGTGAAAATTTCCATCATGACCGACTTTTTTGAAGTTGAGCATTTTGGTCATGTAAGCATCCATCTCAATAATATCCCTCGTGCGGATGGTAGCACCAAAAATCCCCCTGATACCGTTCTCTTTTGAAATTTCATCTGTTTGCCAGGCATTTCTGTGGTCATTGTCTTCACCAACCACTGCCATACCGATTCCTGATCGGTCTTCAAAAGTGATCATTTTTTGACCAAAGCGTTCGATGATCCCAGAATTTTCCACTCCATGGTTTTTGAGATGCTTTACCCAAAATTCCAGAGAATCAGTGGGAACTGAAAAGGATGATGTCTCAATTTGGCCAGAGCCCCTTCTTCCATGTACACCGGCTTTTTTAAAAGGGAAGGTGGTCCAAACCGAGCCTACTTCTGCATCTGCATTGGCATAATATAGATGATAAATACTCGCAGCACCATCGAAAAGTACAGTTTGCTTGATCATCCGCATACCCAGCACTTGGGTTACAAAATCAATATCTTCTTGGGCTGAGCCCACACTTACAGTAAGGTGATGAATACCTTTGATGTATTCAGCTGGATTAGTCATTTGGTTATGGGTTTAAGTTATTTATTATTGATTCCAACTTAACCCATCTTCCAGATGTTTTCTTTTTTGGCCTGTTTACTGGCCAATCACCTGATTTATTAATTTACTTTAAGCTTTTAAGCCTTCTTGGCCAGTTTTTTTTTCAGCATACTCAAAAATTCCGGCGTAATCCCCAGATAAGAGGCAATGTATTTTTGGGGCAAAAGCAACTCAAGCTTAGGGTAGTTTTTGACAAAGGTGAGGTATTTTTCCTCCGCAGTGTAAGAAATATTCCGAATGATTCGTTTTTGATGACTGACCAGAGAGTTTTGGAACAGAATTCTGAAGTATTTTTCAAAATCCGGACTTTCTCCACATAGCGCCTCAAAACTTTCTTTGTCTAAAATCAAAACCTCTGTGTCCGTCATCGCTTTGATAGTATATGTCGATAATTTACCCGTCATAAAACTATCTAGATCTCCTGTCCACCATTTATCCAGACCAAATTGCAACACGTGGTGAAAACCTTTATCATCGGTAAAAAAAGTCATCAGGCATCCTTTTCTGATAAAAATAAAAGGCGAGACTACTTCCCCTTTCTTCACCAAAATCTCATTTTTCTTAAACCTTTGATATTTGGCAATGTTGAAAAACTTCTGCAGCTCTTCTTTTTCAAAAGGCACATAGTTTTTGAGATTTTCTATAACATCAGGGAAATTCATGTGAGCAATATAAATGCTTCTTTCAATTTTTCCTTGTTACAGCTGAATAAAAACCTTTGAACTTAAACCTGCACTAATTTCCATCTGCCTTTTCTAAAAACCCAAGTGCTGATGATTGCATGTAAAGAGTGACTGATCGCAATAGCCACAAAGACACCTGTTGCACCCCAACCCACATATTTGGCCAGGAAATAGGCCAAAGGAATTTGGAATCCCCATAGAACAGCTAGATTGATAATAGTGGGTGTTCTGGTATCTCCTGCCCCATTCAAGGATTGACTCATCACCATGCCGTATCCAAAGAAAACATATCCCAGACAAATGATACTCAAACCCAGTCTTCCCACTTCAATCACACCAGGTTCTTCATTGAAAATACCAATAAACATTCCCGCACCACTGATGAAAATGATAGAACAAATCCCCAGAAAAATTGCCGTAAGATGGGCTGAAAACCAGGCCGCCTTTTCCGCTCTTGCAGGCTGTAAGGCACCTAGGTTCTGTCCTACCAAAGTTGCAGCGGCATTCGAGAATCCCCAGCCTGGAAGCAAGGCAAAAATGATCAACCTCACTGCAATTGTATATCCAGCCAAAGCAATGGAACCTGAATCAGAAATAATCCTCATCAAAAAGATCCAGGATGCTGATTCAATCAGGAATTGTCCCATCCCGCCGGAAGCTACTTTCAAAATGGTCAAAACAGTAGACCATTTCATTTTAAGGCTTTCCCAAGAAAATCTAATGATCGAGCCTCCCTTGAACAATACATAAAACTGGAAACACACGCCCAATCCCCTTCCTATCGTAGTGGCCCAGGCTGCTCCTTCAAGACCAAAGGCGGGAATTGGGCCTAAACCAAAAATCAAAATGGGATCAAGAACAATATTGAAACCGTTAGAAATCCACAAGGCCCTCATGGCGATGGCGGCATTGCCCGCACCTCTAAAAATACCATTGATCAGAAAGAGCAACATCACAAACACATTACCGGCAAAAATGATCTGGGTATAGCGGTACCCGGAGGCTATCACGTCTTCTTCCCCTCCCATCAGTGCCAGCATATTCTTGGCATTGAAATAGCCAATTACCGCAACAGCAAATGCAAAAAAGGAACTTACAATAATCGCCTGAAAGGCTGCAGCAGAAGCTTCTTGGGGTCTTTTTTCGCCAATTCTCCTTGCTACTATAGCAGTGGCTGCCATGCTCAATCCTATGGAAATGGAATAAATAATGGTCAGAACAGACTCTGTTAATCCAACAGTGGCCACTGCATAGACTCCTAATTTGCCGACAAAGAATATATCCACAACTGCAAAAAGAGATTCCATCAGCATTTCCAAAATCATTGGCACAGAAAGGTAGAAAATGGCTTTTTTGATGCTGATTTTGGTAAAATCCTCCTCCTTACCAGCTAAGGCTGCTTTAAAATGCTGGAAAAATGTCCTGAAAGTCATAGTAGCCTTTTATTTCTTGTTAAGAAAGTGCCCCATGGGATAGGTATCTATCCCGAATTCAATAAAATTTTAGAAACGATTACAAAACCGCACACAAAGTTGACCGAAAAAAACACCAAGTACAACACATGAATGGGGGAATTTACAACAAGTGTCCTCTTTAAAATAAAAGTCTGAAAATATACCCTTGCTTTTAAAAACAATTTGCCAATTTTAGGAAGTTATAATTTGAGATCTATTATATCAATTTTGAATCAATCAATAACCTTTAAGAATAAACTATGAAAACCTACTACGATCCTGAAGACCTGAAGAAGTTTGGCAAAATAGGAGAATTTCAAAAATCCATGGCTGATAAATTTTTCGCCTATTATGGTGAAGTATTCAAGGAAGGAGCTTTGACAGCCAGGGAAAAATCCCTCATTGCGCTGGCAGTAGCCCACGCCATTCAGTGTCCGTACTGCATAGATGCTTATACTGTGGACAGTTTGGAAAAAGGTTGTGATGAAGAGCAAATGATGGAAGCTGTTCACGTCGCTGCTGCCATTCGTGGCGGGGCTTCATTGGTCCACGGAACACAAATGATGAACAAAGTGAAAGAACTATCCATGTAATGAAGTCATTAAAAGCACAGAATCACCCCCTTGCCAATTCACAGTACGAACTAGAACTTCTGGAATCCCCTGATTTTCGACACAGTTTTGAACAGAAACTGACAGCATCAGGTCTATTCCCATTTAAACCTACTCAGATTGAGATCCTTCAACTCAACTTGGGCAAGATGTGCAATCAGGTCTGTAAGCACTGCCATGTTGATGCCGGTCCTGACAGGAAGGAAATCATGACCAAGGAGATCATGGAACATTGCCTTGAAGTGATTTCAAAACAGCCTATCAAGACAATCGACCTGACAGGTGGCGCACCTGAATTGAACCCAAATTTCAGATGGCTTGTCACTGAAATCAGGAAAATCAATCCCGAAATCCACATCATAGTAAGGTGTAACCTGACCATCATTTTGGCCAATCCAAAATACCATGACCTTCCGGAATTTTTCAAAGACCAAAAAATCGAGGTAGTCTCTTCTCTACCTTATTTTACGGCTATGAAAACAGATGCCCAACGTGGAGATGGGGTATTTGAAAAATCCATCAAGGCCCTTCGGATGCTCAATGAGATCGGATATGGCATGCCCCAAACCGGGCTCTTGTTGAATTTAGTGTATAATCCTTCCGGTGCCTTTCTGCCTTCCTCCCAAGAGGGTTTAGAGGTTGAATTCAAAAAACGATTGGGCAATCAGTTTGGAATACAGTTTAACTCGCTATATACCATCACCAACCTGCCCATTAGCAGGTTTTTGGAATATTTGCTCAGAAGTGGAAATTATGAGTCCTACATGGAAAAACTCATAGAATCCTATAATCCTTTGGCTGCCACCAACGCTATGTGCCGCAATACGATTTCTGTAGGCTGGGATGGTTTTTTGTATGATTGTGACTTCAATCAGATGTTGGAATTAAAAGTTGCCTGTGGCAATAGTCAACATATCAAAGAATGGAATGCAGCAACCTTACAACAGCGAGAGATCATCGTCAACCAACATTGCTTTGGCTGTACTGCAGGTGCAGGTTCCAGTTGTGGTGGATCGACTGCTTAACAATTAGGTGATCATGAATCAAAATGCAGTCATTGTTTTTCAGAAAAACCCAGAATTAGGCAAGGTCAAAACCAGACTGGCCGCTGCGCTTGGTGACCAGCAAGCTCTTGATATATACAAGTATCTGATAGACAGCACTTATTCACAATTATCAGGGATATCAGATGCTGATATTTTTGTTTACTTCTCCGAATGCTCTTCAAAATCATCTTTGAAAATCCCACATCAAACAGCTGTGCAAAGTGGTGTTGATTTGGGGGAAAGGATGAAAAGTGCTTTTGAGGAAGTATTTGCATTAGGATACAAAAGAGTAATTTTAATCGGCACCGATTGTCCTGATATCGAAACCAACATCATGAACCAAGCTTTAGAAGAACTACTGAGCAAGGATGCTGTATTTGGTCCTGCCCTGGATGGCGGTTACTACCTTATCGGACTAAAAGAGGTTTACAGAGAAATCTTTGAAAATATCCCCTGGAGCACGGATAAAGTCCTCCAAATGACCGAAATACAATTGCAAAAAAGAAACCTGACCTATTCCCTATTGAAGCCCCTAAGAGATATTGACACGCCTGAGGACTGGGAAACTTACCTTTCTACGAAAGTAAGAATAACACATCATAATAAATAAATCATCTGATGGTCCAACTATTCATCAGAAAAATTCATTAACAATGGAAAAATATTTAAAAGCCACCGCAAATGTTTATAGAGATGCTGCCCTAAAACCTGATGTAGGGCTTTGCTGTACCACCACACCCATATGGCAATTACCCGGATTATCCATTCCTAAAATCATGCAGGAAATGAATTATGGATGTGGTAGCACAGTTCACCCTAGAGACCTGAGTAATGACCCAAATATTTTATATGTAGGTGTGGGAGGAGGCATGGAGGTGTTGCAGTTTGCCTATTTTTCAAGAAAGGCAAATGGGGTAATCGGAATCGATATTGTGGATGAAATGCTGGAAGCGTGCCAAAAAAACCTGCTTGAGGCAGAAAAACAAAATGATTGGTTTGATGCCAAATTTGTTTCTCTGAGAAAAGGAACTGCCTTGAGTCTACCCGTAGAAGATAACTCCATCGATGTAGCAGCTCAAAACTGTCTGTTCAATATCTTCACCAAGGACGATTTGAAAATGGCCTTGGATGAAATGTACCGTGTCCTAAAGCCACACGGTAAACTGGTGCTAAGTGATCCAATCACAGAAAATGAAATGCCTGCATCACTGAGAAACGATGAACGTCTTAGAGCACTTTGCCTTAGCGGATCTTTACCCCTACAAGAGTACCTGGACATGATCGCAAATGCTGGTTTTGGGACTATTGAGGTAAGGGCTAAAAGACCCTACAGGATCCTGGATCCAAAACATTACGATACTCCCCAATTGATCATGTTGGAGAGTGTAGAAGTATGTGCCATAAAAGACCCTATGCCCGAGGATGGACCTTGTATTTTCACCGGAAAATCAGCTATCTATTTTGGAGATGAGGAATACTTTGATGACCAAAAAGGGCATATTCTCATGAACAATCAACCTTTGGCAATTTGTGATAAAACTGCCGACATTTTAGGTAATATGGGAAGACAGGATATTTATATCAGCGAATCGACATTCTTTTATGATGGGGGTGGCTGTTGTTAACCCTTCCAACATTTTGAAAAGAGAATTCGCGGATATTTTTTAAAGATAACAAATACCCATCAGCAGTTTAAACTTGAAAAACACTGTTGATGGGTAGTTATTTAGCTAATTTCTTTCTTAAAAAAGTGTAAATTCTAAAAAACCCGAAAATAAATTCTAGCTCAAGCAACGTGCTGCTCTTTTTTTCCGTCTTCAGGTTAATCAATCTTTTTTAAAACAATCGGACATGAGCAATATCAACAAAAAGAAGAAAGCCATTGACATCTTCCGGTCATATGGCATTCCTTTGACCGGCAAAAGAAAAACAGCTAATTTTTTCCATGAACTTCATATGGACAAGATCTTCGTGGATGGGCTGATATTTGAGCTGGAACTAGAACTTGAAAAAATAATTGAATCTGAAAAACTGCATAAGTTAGAAAGTCCATCAATGGTTCTTGAAGAATTATTTGCTGCTGTTTGATTAGTGAAAACTTATTAAGTCTTCCTTCCTACTGCCTGACTGCTTATCAGGTTATCAGAAAATATTTCCAGGTTTATTGGCCCATTTTTTTGGAATTAAAGCTCCATACTTATTAATTTCGAACACTTAATCGGGGTGTGGCGCAGTCCGGTAGCGTACACGTCTGGGGGGCGTGTGGTCGCAGGTTCAAATCCTGTCACCCCGACAGAGAGGGAGTTCAACTCCCTTTAAAAGCCTGTAAATCGTATGATTTACAGGCTTTTCTGTTTTTTCGATATCAATGTAATACAAGCAATTTCAAGAAAAATGAGAACTGAACGGTGAACCAAATTAGTAATTATATTTGGGTCACCAGAAAGGAGTTAATTAACTGTTAATCAGATGGTTGATTAATTCATTTTGACCTGTTTTGGTTTTGTTTGAGTGACCTTTTTGGAGCAGGTCACCACGAACAATAACAAATGGTTTTAAAAACTCAAAAATGAAATTGCCATGAGAACGACAAACACTTTTGGAATCCAGTTCATTATCCGTGTGAACAAAGCAAAAAACGGTAAAGCTCCAATTTATGCCCGGATCACTGTGGACGGGGAAAGAAAGGAAATATCCTTAAAGAGGTATATTAAACCTGCCGACTGGAACAGTAAAAAGGGAATGGCCAGAGGGAGCCGGGAAGAAATCAAATCTCTCAATCACTATCTTGAAGAGGTAAACGCCAGACTAGTTGAATGTTACCAAGAAATGCAAATCCAGAAACGGTTGATTACGGCAGAAGGGATTAAATGTATGTTTCTGGGAACAGGTGACAAAGAGCATACCCTTACCAAACTGATGGAATACCATAATACTAGATTTAAGGATACGTTGGCTTGGGGAACCATGAAGAATTACCATACCACACAGAAGTATGTGGTTAAATTCATGAAAGAGCGCCACGGAACATCTGATATGTACCTTTCCGAACTCCGGTACAAGTTTATAACAGACCTTGAGTTTTACCTTCTGAACTATGTACCCAAAGACCACCAGAGACCCTTAACCAACAACGGGATCATGAAGCATTTGGAACGTCTGAAAAAAATGATAGCCTTGGCTGTCAAAATGGAGTGGCTGGATAAAGATCCTTTTAGCAGGTACAAACTCAAATTTCACAAGGTAGACAGGGGATATTTGGAAGCGAATGAGCTTGATGCAATCGAAAGAAAAGAGTTTTCCATCGTCCGTTTGCAATGGGTCAGGGATTTATTTGTGTTCAGTTGCTATACTGGACTGGCCTATGTTGACACGATGAACCTGACTCCTGATAATGTTTCAATAGGAATTGATGGAGAATACTGGATCTCCACATGCAGGCAAAAAACGGACAAACCGGTAAGGGTTCCCATCCTCCCCAAAGCATGGGAGATTATTGAAAAATACCGCAGCCATCCAAGGTCGATTGAAAAGGGCACACTGTTTCCCGTGATAAGTAACCAAAAGCTGAACAGTTACCTGAAGGAGATAGCGGATTTGTGCGGGATCAACAAGAACCTGACTTTCCATTTGGCAAGACATACCTTTGCTACCACGGTAACTTTGTTGAATGGTGTTCCCATAGAAACGGTAAGCAAAATGCTTGGCCACACCAAAATTGCCACAACCCAGATTTATGCAAGGGTTGTTGAGCAAAAGGTCAGTGAGGACATGAAGTCCTTAAAAGAAACACTTGGTCAAAAGAAAAATTTGCCGACCGGCCTCAATTCGGCCAATGGTTGAGCATTGCTTATATAGTATTCAAAAGCCTGTGATCAATATTTGAGGTTACAGGCTTTTTTCCCACTTCCAAATCAGGGTGTGAAAAATTTCCTTGCTTTGAAAATACTTTTGGAGGCTCAACCAAACAGTAAAATCATGGCTGTAGAGATTATCACCCGGGAAGACTTAGACAGATTCAGGAAAGACCTATTGGAGGACATCAAAAGGCTGCTAAAGAGCAATTCCGGGCAACCTACCAAGAAATGGCTCAAATCATTTGAGGTCAGGAAGCTGTTGGGGATATCTCCCGGTACTTTACAAAACCTGCGGGTAAACGGAACCTTGCCTTACACTAAAGTAGGGGGAGTACTCTATTATGACCAGGATGATATTCAAAAGATGCTACAGGCCAATAAATTTCAGAACCGGGTTTTTCAAGATTCTTGATTTCCTTTAGCAATTCCCCTTCTATAGAAAATGCAATAGGATGAATAGACCAAAAGGTGTTAATGAGGGATTTGGCATGGAGATTCCACCACTTCTTGAACATGTCAAAATCTATTTTTTACAAAAGGAACTATCCCTGGAAGAAGCGGAGATTTTCTTTCACCACCATGAGAACATCAAATGGAACACGAAAAAAGGGGTACCTATTAAGAACTGGAAAGCTTATGCTAATGAGTGGATATGGAATCTTTCGCAATGATGCTAATTTCTCAGAAGAGGTAAAGGCCTGTCTTTTCTTATTCTGATTGAGCATTTGCATTTTCTTCGATATCCATTTGCTCAAATGCAGCTTGCGCCAAAATATTGATAAAATCCAAAACAAATTTTGCCTGTTCGTCATCAACATCCAGTCCATTCTTTCTGCAAACTTTTTTGACTTCTTCCGGTCTAATGTCCCATCTATTATTGTACGCCATATTCAATTTTTTTTAAGAAGGATGTCGAATCACTTATATGTTTTCAGGAGTACTTTATCTACCATGATCAATAAGTTTCCGGGTTTATAGCACCTCAAATCTTGGCGTGTAATCCCCAGCCTGTTTTCAACCCTTACAATAGCATAGTCAGGCCTCTCCTATTTTTGGATCAGGTCAGGGGCGCTGGGCTTATCTTTCACCCGGTAAATAGTCCATAGCTCTTTTACCAAAGTTTAAAAAAAGAGTTTTAGCACCTTATAAAACGCGGGTCAATATCTGCCGGAATGGCAGGCCATTCAAGCGCTAAAAGACAAATTCACCATAACTTCAGCCGGCCATCTGAAATCATCATTAATTTCCACAGTAATCTCTCCACTTGTGTTCAAAAGATACCCCTATTCATCCTTTTGTGATAATGGAGGTATACGCTTAAACCAATCCATCATATTGGATTGTAGTCGGATTCTTTCATCTATTGTATTAAGGTGCAATCTTCCGTTTGGCAATAATTTCACTTTCTTCAAATGCTGACCAGTTGACCATACCTTATTTTGAATTAAATCATCATCTTTTGAATCGAAGACTCTTAGCATATCTTCATATAAAAGCGAGATATTCTGCTCAAATTCTTTGCGGGTAGAAGGGGTTGGCATGCCATATTTAGGTTTCTTCATTTTTTACATTATTGAAGTTTTTCATTCCTGTCATCATGGTTGTGGCCCTCACAAGTTCATTAATGGTGGATAAATTAATCCTAGCATTTGGCAGAACTCTGACTTTCATTAAACTTTCAATACCCTTTCTGGATTGCTCAGAAAAGACCAATCTTCCATTTCTAGCAAGTTCAGCTGTAGTATTCAAATTTCGTTCAAATTCCTTTCTGCTTTTTATATAATATCCTCTGGGTTCAAACATTTTTAAATAGGGTTAATCGCTTCATAAATCTGATCTATGTTGTTTTTTGCCACACGAGGCATTATTGACTGATTCAAAGCACATCTTACTAATTCATAATAGTTTCCTTCGTAAGTAAATTGAGCTTCTTGAAAGCTCCTCCTTATGTACTTATCCGCTTTTAATATATCCTGCCAGGGCATTGACTCACAAGCTTTCTCTACTTTGGTCAAAATGCTTTCACAAAATTCCCTATCCAGGATTTTCAGGTCATTTAATTCATCAATTTCTTCCTGAATAGGTGTCAACATTTCCTCATCGAATGCTACCTCACTGTTTCCAACAATGGACTCAGGCAAGGCTTTGTTTAGTTTTTCCATTAGATAATTATAGCCTGATACACTCAGTAATTTTCCCATTTCAAGGTAGTGCTTAAATATTGTAAGGTGTTTTACTTCAGCTATGGCGCTTATCTGGTCAGGGTTCTCTTCCAATCTCATTCGAAGTTTGTCCGGTGAACTTTGGACAATATTGAATAGAAGCACAGCACTTTTTTCGGGTAAAGCCGATGGTTTTTTTGAAATACTCTCCTCCACCAACAGGTTGATTATATCATCTGATATACAGCTACTTAAGAACATCAAGGCTTTAGAAGCACCGTTGTTAATCCAATCCAATGGGTGATTAAGTAACCAAATGATAAACCTGATTACTTGATGGTTGGTGGAAGCCACATCCTCATATGACTTGACCCAATCGTATTTTTGAAAAACAAAATCCTCCGGTCGAATAAGCAACTCAAAATGATCTGCAATGTCTTCATATACCTTGTCAATCTGATCCTGGGTCATCTTGCCATCTAGGAACCATAGAAGTTCATCCACAACTGTCCAGGCTTCTACACTCATATTTTGAACGGAGGAGGCCAGTTTTTCTACTACCTCTTCCGTGTTTTCTAACAAAGCTTTCAGGTTTTCCTTGGCTTTTTTGTGTGACCCGGACCAATTTCCATACCAAATGCTAATACGTTCTTTGGCAAATGCCTCAGTACCTTGTTGGATTAATTTATCCCTTGATGCTCTTTTGGGACTACTTTCACACAGTTCATTGAATTCATCAAAGCTGTTGGTTCTTTGATCTCCTGCTTTTTCAATATCAGGCTCGGTCTCTTCATTTTTATCTGGGAGCTCCCAGCTTTTTTTGGCTATTACAGCCTTCTTTAACTCATTATATATGTTGCTTTTCAAATTTAAGATCAACAGATTAACATACTGCGCCCTTTCATCCTTCATCTCGTCTGCTTCAATGATATCAAAAATCAAATCGAAAATCTGTAATCGGTGATGGCTATCATCAATATCGTTTAAAGCTTCTGCCATGTGTTTGGCGAAATCATCCACATACCTAAAGACATCATCGTTTACTGTGAAGATGCTACATAGGCTAGCCTTGATATAGGGTGACAAGTCATTACATTCTTCAAGTATTTTTAAAACTGAATTCTGAATAGTTATATTTCTTGCTCCCAGAGCATAGCCATTCCCCAAAGATTTGGCATCCACAGTAAAATATTCAGCATTCTGAATAACAACATCGGCAGGAGGAACGGTTTCAAATTTCAGATATTCAATGGCCTTGTCAAGGTTGCCTTTGGCAATTAAATCACCAATAAAACTTTCTTTCTCATAGCGAATGGATCGCTGAAAGGTCATCTCACCGGAGGCATAATCTAATAAGGAAGCAAACTTCCAAGAATAATTAGAAGAACTGCTTTGATCAGACTTCAATCTCAAAGTGGCATTGAGTAGTTGCAATTGCGACTCTTTATACCAGGATGGCCCCATTGAAGTCTTGAGCATCTCCTGAAAAGCTGACCTCGCCCGTTCTTTTTTATTCATTAAACCATAGAACTCTACGACCCGGATCAATCCTGGAGTTCTTTCCCATCTGTTTTGAACATGTTTTACGATGTGGTCTTCAAGTAATTCGATCAGTAAAAGTGTGTGTGAATCGGCTGCCTCATGTTTAATCACCACTTCAATGACCGAAACAAGTATTTCCCGATATCCTTCGGTAAATACACCCAACTGGTCTTTACTACCCTGTTCAATAAAACTGCTTAATGTATCAATGGATTCGCGAAAAAAGGAGACAAAGAGGCCTGCTATTTTCGTAAAAATGAAAGGAACCAAATCCTCTGGAATCAGATAACTCCTTTCCCAATGAGACCGTTCCTCCAGTTTAAGTTCATTGAGTTTTAACAAACTGCTGAGGTGCTTCAATAATTCACCATAGTCTTCTCCGAATACTTTTTTCCTGCTCAGCATCCCTTCGAGCAAACCCAGATGCTCCAATAGTTCTTTATAGTATTGCTCCCAATTGGTAAGCCTTAAATAGCGTTTAGGCAATGTTGGTAATTGATCAATTGCCGTATTATAGCCCTTACAAACAGCATTGAAATAGGAAGAGTGCATTGATTTGTAATTCAAATCAACTCCGTTATACTCTCGTATTTCAAGTATTTGGGAACCCTCTGAAAGAAGATGCTTTTCAATCAATGGCTCAATAATATCAAGTCGTTTGCTGTCACCGATAAGCGCTTTGATCAAAACAAAAGGAGTTCTGTTCTCGCTGTCATAACCATAATTGTCAATGAGCCACTCTAAATCTTCAATACTTTTAAGGTAGGAGTTGGTTTTGTCAACATAGGTTAAATTATACCGATTGAACTCTTGAAAATGTATGATAGATAGGGCAATAATTCTTGCCCATTTATCATCTATGGCAGCTCCTGAAATCTCTGATCGCTCTTTCACATTTACATACCCATCAAAAAAACGCATAGCAAAACCGTTGTGCCAGGAAGTCCCCATTTCTCTTGTGCTATACAGTGCCCGATAGACTTCCATTTCTTTATGTTTCTCGGCCAAATTCTGAAAATCCTTGAGTGAGCGAAAGGTGTGTTCAACCTCTTGCATTCCTTTTTCTCCCATAGAAAGTATGGAAAGCGTGGATGCACATATTTTTTTAAAAAAAGGGATCAGGGAAAAGCCATTTGGACTTCTAAATTCTTCCTGGATGAAGTGCCTGTACCGAGTGTTAAATGCATTTAATAATATATTTCCTTCTTCATAGGACTCATTTTCATAAAGTAACAGAAGGAAGTCAATTACCGCATCATCATCAATTAATAGATTATTACCACGAATTAAGTATTTCATAGCAGCCCCACACTCTTCGAGGGCAATCAGGGCGGCAGCCATTGGCTTGGCATTCTCGGCTAAAACATTATCGTACCTAAACTCTATACGCTGCAACAACAGGAGTAAACGGATAAGCTCATTAGCGTTCTTCTGATCCAAAACTACCTTTATCACCCTTTTTACATCCTGAACAATCAGGTCTGGATGAACATGTTGTGTAGCGCTGAAATCAATCCACTCCTGGTTGCAAAGTGCTACCGCCTGCTGTTTGTCACTACTCAAAGTCAGATGATACAATTTATTATCTACCGTGTATGGGTGATGACTTTGCTGCTCACAAAACCCGGAAATAGAGTCATTGGCCAAGGGAATAAACCCGGGTACCTGGGAAGTGATGAATTGTTTGAATGACGTATGATAGAGTTCTAAATGAGTATCTCCCTTCACTAAATAACTAATAGGCCCGAAATGTGAATAAAACCCTAGGCGATAATCATCGGGCAGCATATTGATTAGAGTTTCCTGATTAATAGTCCCTCTTAACTGAGACAGGATCAGGATAATCCAAAGTTTGCCCTCTTCCCTGAAAAACTT
Source organism: Fontibacter flavus (assembly GCF_042432905.1). Lineage (NCBI taxonomy): Bacteria > Pseudomonadati > Bacteroidota > Cytophagia > Cytophagales > Cyclobacteriaceae > Fontibacter > Fontibacter flavus. The sequence continues at coordinate 51,856 of NZ_JBHLWI010000003.1, forward strand.
CTGCCAGATAACTTCATAGTACTTATTAATTTCTCCGCCAATAATCGGGGTCTCTTGTACCCAATGCTCAATTTCATCCTTATCAATCTCATTAGTTTTAAGGAAATTGATAAGGTATTGTAAGTAGAGAGGGTGCCCCTCTGATTTATGAGCTATTTGCTGTATCGCTTCCGTAGTTAGCTCCTTCCCTTGTAGCTCTTCCCTGATGTAGACTTCACATTGTCCTATATCCAAAGGAGTTACCTCAATGGTGGTTTCTTCCAATAATTTCTCCTTGACAAATTTCGGAAGAATGTCTTGTGCCGTACAAGATAAGACCAGGGACAGATTAGATGGGAGCTCGTTGGGGAAAATTCCCAGAAACGAATCTAAATCGTCTACCTCATCTAATCCATCTATAAAAAATGTATGGTTGACATCAGGATTTTGACGACACATTTGTTCTAACAAGATCGGGATTCTCTCGATCCGATCTTCAATTTTGTCCAGAACATCTACCGGCATACCCAGAACTTCCGTCACGGAATCCTCTATCCATAAGATCAGGCTTTTTCCTGAGGTCCTGCTTACTGAACCCTGCTTATCCTGCGGTACTCTGGTAAAATACCGTCCGCATACTTTGATGCCATCATTGTCTGCGTTAAATGCAGCCATCAACGTAGTTTTTCCGCTTCCTGGTGACCCGTAACATAAGAACCATCCTTTGTGATTAATCAGTTTGTTCGACAGACCTTCCATCACCGTATAGTTAGGTGTGGAAGTGTCTACTTGTTCCTTTAAGGACGGGGGTATTTTATTTAAACTCTCTTCGTCACTAACCTGAACTCCTGCTTCCAGTAACCATTCAAAAGCCTTGCTCACACTTATGGCTAAAATTGATTTGCCTTGTTGCATCAGGCTTATGCCTATAACTCTGCTATTCGAAACTACCGCTCCTCCGGAGAGACCTTCGTAATTAATGTTTTCATCAATGGTGCTATCTGTAACTGAAAAATCCCAGTGAGCATCTACTGTGATTTTGTTTATTCTTGCCTTTATATGAACGCCATGCTTATCTTCTACATAAGGAAAGCCATAGAGAACACAAGGTTGGTTGAAACTTAGTTTAGCTTTAGTAAGTGGCAGATACTTATCAACCTTCTTCTTTAGCTGAATAAGGCATAAATCTAGGTGCTTATTTTCTTTCTTAATATCATCCAGACTGTATTGTTCATCTCCTACGAGGATGCTTTCACCTCCTTCAAGACAATCCAATATTACATGCCTGGCAGTCATCAGAAGATTTTCGGCTACCAGAAAACCAGTGCCCTGATCTGTCCCACACTTAATTTGAAAAGAGGAATTTTCTAATTGTTTGGCGCTTATTATTTTTTCCATCAGAAACTTATTTCCAAAGGGCGTTCCCCATCGGCTTGAATAATTTTATAATCATACTTCTCCTTTAAGAAAGGTTCATCAAAGGCTTTGGCTTTTTCAAGAGGATAATTAAAGAAGAGCTTACGGGTGTACTCACTTTTTCTTGAAACAATATGGGCAATAGTTTCATGGTCGGGGTGGTTGTGACCCACACCATTTGTAGAAAAAACATATGACGGTGAATCAATAAGCCTATACAGTTCCGGACTGTTATTAGCCCAACTACCGTGATGAGAAGTCTTTATCAGATCGAAATTAACAGGAAAATCCTCGGGAGCGTAAAGAGATTTGAGGTTTTCTGCTACAATCCCCGGGTGTGCATCACCCATGAATAATAACTTTGTGGTTTTGTACTCAAGGATAAAAGCCATAGAACTACCATTGGCAGGAGTAGTGTCTTCCAAAAAAGGTTGATTGAGTAAGTCCTTCATGTCAGGTTTTGCTTTGGCAATTTTTCTCTCTTTGTACCTTGGTCTTTCTCGGTATTTGGCTACCATAAATTCAAATGCATCATCATAATACCCGGTTTCTGGTAATCCGTTTAAATACCCTTTTTTAATAAGTTCTTTTCGCCATGCTCTTTCTAAACCCTTTAATTTTCCGATATTCGGAGAGAGTAAAGTTAAATGAAGATCACCCGTCAGGTCAAAATGCTGCCCATTATCTGTGGCCACAGCTTTGCCATCAAGCTCGGCATTCCAGGTATATTTACCCTCCAATAATAAAGATGCGAGGGAAGAACCTTGAGAGGCACTAATGGTAGTCTCTTCACCATTAGTAACCTTTTTTAGATATGCACCTCCCTTTATCACCTCCAGCACTTTATTCTTAACTACCTCTTGCCCTTCCTTTTCAGGATGTATATGCCGGTAGGAATTGTGCCATACGTTAGCGATCTCTATAAATTTCTCTGGCTGATTCTGTTCAAAAAGTTTAATTATGCCGGAAATATGGTCCTGATCAATATGAGTTACAATTACATAGGATAAAGCTTCTCCCTTATTGGCTATGGTTTCCAAATCTTGGCGAATAAAGTTTTCGTAGGTGTTTACATATCCCCCATCAATTAGAAGATGGGTTTTTCCAAAACTCAATAAAAAGCTATCCCCATTTTGAGCAGGGTAAATTTTCAGGTTAATATCTGGCATTAGTTAATTTATGTCTAACTTTATATCATTCATTCTTTATTTTGATTTCTGCAATTCATCTTTTGGAACTTCTCATTTTATCTTATTCAGATTTTCAGCAGGTATCGTTTTAATCGAGCCACTTCAAAAATAAACATTCTCCTCTTTAATACGGTCATTTTAGCGTCAAAATCACCTAAAAAGTTTTACCTTTGTAACCCTCTGATTAAACAGTTATTGGAGTAGCTCACCATCAAAAAAACAACCCATTTCCAAATTACAGTGGGGAAAAATCCTGTGAAAGCCCTTCAATTTTGACCTGTAAGCCAAAATTGAATTGCCATGAATGGAACAAACATAATATCAGATCCGGTGGCTGGCAAAGTACGGTGCCGAAGCACCTCTTTTTTACAACGTCAAAGCCTACTTTTCCTTCAAAGGGATGTCGTCAGACTACGTAGAAATTTTCTATTCCCACTGAGGGAAGATAGCAGTTACTATAGTCATGAATTGTGGCCAAATTGTTTACTTTTGAAATATCATCAATTCGAATCAGTTATGAGTACCAAGAAACCATTGAAGGATATCGAAGAAAAAACGATGAGGAAATCATTCCGGGAATTGGAAGAACCTTGGATCAATCAAGGAAAGAAAGTCAAGAGAACGTTGAAGGTCTTTACAGGGAAGCTTTTTCAAAAGGGGTGTTTATGGTTTACCAAGATGATAGAGTCAAAAGTGAGGATCAGTTCATACGGGCGAATCCAGACGGGTCTGAGGATTTGGTAGAATTTGATGAATACAAAAGTGAATGGCATTTGGTATCCCCGCTTGTCGGATCAGGTCAGGGGCGTTGGGCTTATTTGTCTCCCCATAAATAGACCATTACTCTTTTACTTTAGTTTCAAGGAGAAGTTTCAACACCTCATAAATCACGGAAGAGACTGTTTATAAAAACTCCTATCCCATCTACACGAATGTAATAGGGAGAAGCCTTGAAAAGATTCTATATCCATTTGACGGTTTGAGAAAAAAAAGGATGAGCAGTTTTAAATAAATCTATCCTTTAATCTACAGCAAGTTCAAATGATATTTCTCGTTTATATTTGAGCATAAATTAAGCGCAATAAAAACTAAATCTGGTTTAGGATTTTTTCAGTTCAAGTGATTTAAGTTGATCAAATTAACTATTGATGCGAATCAATGAAAAGAAAAATACCGACAGCTTACACAGGCATTTGAATTCTGTAAAGGCAATATCTTATGAAAAATATATATCAGCATATAGAAGAATTAACAGTTAAACAATGGCACTACTACTATGGACTGAATGAGAATTTAGAGGCTGATAAACCCTTTATTGATAATTCTGACTATTCAAATTTCATTTTAAACTACTTCAAAAAAGGAGGGAAAGTCGAAATTTTTAAATCGTGCAAAATCAATGTAGCAGACCTAAGACTTCCCAATCATATATGCTCAGTATTTTTCTTGGGAGTATTAATGTATTATAATACTTCATTTCATAAAAAATATAAGCTAGTAAACAGCGATCCGGGATATCGCTCCTTTCCATTCATCTGGTTCTTGATTGCTCTTTTCCATGACAATGCTTATCAAATGGAAGACAAAAATGAATTGAAAAACATTTCTAATATTTCTGAACTCATTGAAAAGTTTGAAATTGAACATTCCTTATTTGATAGGAAATTCTCAAAATGTAAAGAGCTTCTTCATGTCCGGAATAATTATTTCCTGTTTCGTAAGAAAAAATGGAATGTTGTTGACCACGGAATACTTGGTGGGATGTTACTTTTTGACAGACTTATTAAAATACGACGTAGAAAAAAACAATTAAATGAAGACAATTTATTCTGGGGGAAAAGACTGGAAAATCAATATAAAACTGCTGCAAATGCTATCAGTATCCACAATATTTGGATACAGCCAGAAGATACCTGTAAACAATTTGACATGGAAGAATTAATAGGTCTTAAGCCAATTCAGTTCAGTGAATTTCCCTTATTTTATATTCTAGGTATCGTTGATACTATAGAACCATTAAAGACATATTATGATGATGGTGTTTCTGATATTGATATTTTTAAAAGTTTAGATTTTGAATTTGGAAAGAATTTTTTACGAGTTCAGGAAAACAGAAATTCTAAAGTTGACTTAAGAAAACTAGTAGACAAAACAAAGTACTTTAAGAACTGGCTAGACTTGGAAGTAAAAGTTAGTAACACTGAATTTAAACTGACCTTCAAATAAAACATCTAAATGAGAATTACTAAAAGCGGGTGTTGGCGCAATACCATTGAGCTGATGTAATTGAATATTTGTAATTCTATTGGATGAAATGCTGAAACTGATGTTTTGGCAACATTCAAACAAATACACCAAATAAAAAACAGATGACCGTAAATCTGAATGATTTTGAGCGAGAAGCCGAGTGCTTTTACAAAAATGAACGTTACTCAGTTCGGGATAACGGATCAGTATTTCGTCACTCTCGTAAAAACAGACCGTTACGTAAGTTAGACAATCAGTGGACTTTTGGAACTCCAAACAACTACGGTTATATGCTTATAGCTTCGGAAGTTGTGCATCGCATAGTAGCATACGCTTTTTTAGGAGAGCCTCCAACCGCGCAACATATTGTTGACCACATAGACACAAATCGCCAAAACAATCGCCCTGAAAACCTTCGTTGGTTAACAAAATTGGAGAATATCCTGAAGAACCCAATAACGGTAAAAAAAATAATATTCTACTGTGGTAGCATCGAAGCTTTTATCGAAGATCCATCAATATTAAAAAACTATGTAAACGAAGACCGTAATTTTGGATGGATGAGAGCTGTTACTCCAGAAGAAGCTCGAATATCTTGGGAACATTTGAGTAATTGGGCAAACAAGGAAAATGATGACACTTCTTCTAAAGGTGGTTCTTTGGGCGAATGGATATTTAAGGATAACCAAAATCCTTACTCATTTCAAGAAATTTCAGAATTTGTAACTTCCCTAACACCTAATGCGGTTCAAAAGAATTGGAAAATTCCATCCGAATTTCCTTGTTGCCCGCAGGTAGGTGCCGATAATCCAATTGATACCTATGCAGCAAATCTTAAGATTAGAGAAACATTTTCCCACAATAAATATACAAACTCAATTATTGAGAATTTTGCGGCCTCTCTAGACAAAAATACTTTGTGGATTTTATGTAAGAGCAGCGATGTGAATGCAATAAAACCTTGGTCTTTGGCACAGGTAACTTTTGAAAATGATTTGTTTGTTCATGCAAACCTTGGAAGTTTTTTCAAGAAAGACAGTGCAGAGAAACAGTTTACCCTCGCACAAGGATTGGAATGGACAGGCGATGATACTTTGGATGATTTTTCTTGAAAACTAACAATGCCTAACGCACAACATTGTAAGCGTAATGCGGGCTGAACGACTAAAATCAAACTTTAATGCTTCTAAGAAACTTTGTGGTAGGCGGGCACTAACGGACGGTTTTTTTAGGATATCATAGAAAAATCATATCTTTAACGGATGTTTTAAGTAGTTGGCATCACTGAGGCCAACTGAACTGTGGAAACCAATCTTAAATGGACAATACCATGGGTGACAGCCAGATGATTTTTGACCGGTCATTGAGGGGATTATGGACAGCAATCAAATGGATTACTTGGTTGTTGGTGTTTACACCTTTGCTTGTTGTAACGTATTGGACAATGCTGTGGCTCCTGGATGAAAGAGCCATTAAAAGCTATGAGGCATTTCAGATCATCTTTTGTGTGATTCCGGTAGTGTCGTATCTTCTTCTCTACTTTGTAAAAGGGGTAATGATTGGACTGAAGAATAGAGGTAACAAGCTATGGCTGATCATTTTTTTCATCCTCACAGCTTTTGTCAGCATCCCTTCAGGTTGGGCCGTTCTCGCTCTTGCAAGTGAAATCAAGGAAATCGAAAACCCGGATCATTATGTGGTTTGGATTATGGCAATATTCTTTGGCTATTATGTTTTCCTCCGGTATAGGTTGCTTGATGATGATGCTCCCTATCTAGTCTCCCCATTTTATAGATTGGGGAGGTTTATTACAAATACAAGGTAGGCTTTATGAGTAGGGTCTTTTTTATTCGAAATTTCTTTTTAGTACAAGAACTTTCCATTCTTCGATTAAACCATTAGTGACTGCCTCATCATAACATTTCAAAATGGCTTTTCTTAATTCCTCAGCTCCTTGACCTTGAACTGGTTTTAAATGTTTAACCCATAGCTCTAGTTCTTTTTCAGATGTCATTACCTTATCAATCCTTACCATGTCCTGTGCAATTGATAAAAGTTTTTGTGCCAGATCTTTATTAATTACTTTTTGAGGACTAATACAATTTCCAGATGGAAGTATATCCGTATAAAATGATTACTGTTTTAAATTCTCCAAAGTATCCCCATGATTACTATTTGGATCAAAAATTTTTCTGAGTTCTTCGGGTTTTCTTGCACCACTTTCAACTAAATCAGGTAGAATCCATATCAAATTTTTCGCTGTATGTCGTCTATAGTTTTTCCATTCTCTTCCTATTTCTTTGGGATCATCTGTTAAGAGCATGGCACGTATAATCGTTGACTTCCCTGATTCCTCGATGGCTAAAACAGATAGTGAAAAGCACCTTTCATACCTTTTATTCTTAAACAACAATTCAGCATCACTTAACAAGGAACTTGCATTATCATAAGCTACTTTTATCCCTTCAGCAGCAGTTTTAATATCAAGTTTCCCTTTAAATTGCTTTTGGTTCATTTTGCTTCATTTTGCTTTTTCATTTGACGTTTAAATGAACAAACTACATGATTCATAATGTAGTTTGTTCAATATAACATAATCACACAGGTATAACATTTTCTTGTCCAAACCATTCTGTTGCTTTAGCTATCACTTGCGGACTTGGGTTATAATAAAAAACCACCAAATTCTCTTTAGTCCGGGTGCAGCATACGTAGAAAATCTTTTGTGTTCTTTCGAGAACGCTTTCCGTACCTGTATTTAAAAACATGTTCTCAAAGTTGTATTTATTCCAGCCTCCGTTATCTAAGATTACAAGAACATTTTCGAACTCAGTTCCTTTGGTCTTATGTTGTGTGGAAAATGGTGTTTTACCTTCCAGATAGTCGTACAACTTTTGGAACTCGCTGTACTGAACTTCCTTTACCCTGTTGTACAGGTATTCATTCTTTACCTTGAAGTCCTTCAGCTTATCATCCACCAGACAAATACCTTTTTCATTAGCATCATAGATCACATCCTCAATGGTTTTGTCCCCCACATTGATAAGGCTTTCAATATTATCCTTCAAGATTCTTTTGGCGGCAATGTTGACAATTTTGTCTTTGTAGTCCGTTGCTCGCAAAAATTCATTATATCTACCGACTTGATACAGCATGATATTGCTTTGAATCTTAAAAAGATGTTTAATTAAATTATCCCGTTTTGAGCCTTTTTTATTCTCATCATCCTCATCTTGCTTTTTGTCATCAATTAAAGCATCCTTGGATAGATATATTTTTCTAACTTCTGAGAAGGGTTTGTCTTTTAATTGGTTATATAATTCAACGTTTATCGGATTTTGGAGCAATATGTCTTTTTTGAGTTGCCGTTGTCTATTCTTCAATTGAAATTTATCGACAACTGCATCAAAACTGTCGTTGTCGGATATTTCAATTTCAGGATTATTGTTCTTTTTATTGTCTTTAATCTTACGCAAAACATCATTCTTTAACCCAATCACTGGATCACTATCATAAATATCCATCAATGTTCTGAATCCGGCTTTGTCCGCAATCAGGTTATGGGTTAAATTTAGTTCCTTTGTTTCTTTGCTGTCGTCAAAATTCCATTTGTGGTTTGCAGTCAAATATTGCTTTACAGCTGAAATATCCCCATCGTGTGAATGAAGAAACAGGATGTTCCCCTCTTTTACCTGACCAGCCAACATATTCGGTGCATTTTTATCAGTTGAAGGTTCTTGGATTATGTCGTCCGTTCTTAATCTGTTCGCCAGATTAATTATTTTGCGCGGGCTTCTTCTGTTTTGGGTCTTCTTTAGCTCCTTTACCGTATCAGCTGTGTTCCCTTTATATTGGTCAAGATTGCCAATGCCATCATCATAAATAGATTGCATAGCGTCTCCGAAGAAACCGATAAGGTTTTTCTTCTCGCTTTTCTTGAAGTGATTCAAAAGAATTTCAACTACTACCGAATTAGTATCCTGATATTCGTCAATAAAAATGAACTGGTATTTGTCTTTAACAATAGCACTGAGTTTAGGATAGTTTTCAAAAAGGTGATTTGCTATAATCAATAACTCGTCATGAGAAATGATACCCTCTTTGAGTTTTAAAAATTCCTTATACTGAATTCCTTTTTCAAGTTCGTCAAAATAATTTGCTGGTATAGAGTCGTCTTCATCAATTGAAATCTTAGTGTTTTCATCATTTGCTAAAGCAATAATTGTAGATTTTAGCTCTTTTTGAAAGTGTTTGATGTTGTCCCATAAAAAATCGTATATGGTAGATACATTCAAGTTTTTATGGTTTACCCTTTCTTCTATTTCCTTTACCGCTGCATTGGTATAAGTCATACAGGCTACCTTGGCAGTTGGATTTTCTGATATGACCTGCCGAATGACCTGAACCAACGAATAGGTTTTACCACTTCCTGCGCCACCACTCAACAGGAAGTTACGCTTGTTGTCAATACACTGGAAAATCTCTTGTACTTCCGGCTCCAAATTCAATCTTTCTTCAACCATAATAAGCCTTCTTTGATATAAGCAGGAATTTTCCAGTTACTAAAATCACCGTTACTATGATAGAGGATATCCAGAGCAAAGTGTGTTTTTTTCTTTATGCACCTTTCAGCCAACTCGTATGCACCAGTGCCGTTTTCGAAAAGCTCTTTATTCTGAAGCCCTTTGAAGTTCTCTTTGTTGTCATCTACAAACCCTTTGTTTATATGGATAATTGCGTCTTCAAAACTCCGAGCATGATATTCTTGTTCTTCAATCTGATAGGCAATTAGTAACCTTTCTTCCTTAAGTAACCTATTATTAAGATTTAATTGTTTAAGGTTACCCCAATTAGTTTCAGGGAAATAATAAAGAATGGCAGAATTACTCGTTCCAGTTCCATCTATGACGGAACATGCTTCCCTTTTGGTCTTTCCTCCATCTACAGCAACCTCTCTGATTGAATCAATATCGGTTATGATTAAACTCTTGATCCCTAAAAAGTCAATGAATTTTTCAAATATCTGAGAATAAGCTCCCACCTCAATAACAGAAATATTTTGAGAAAGCAAGGGTAGGTACCTGTCTTGTTCACCCGCTGCGGCATATTTCCTTTCTTCTTCAATATCCACCTTTCGCATGAGGGTAGGAACAAGAATGCGCTCGGTATCCCCTTCGATCAAAATAGCCTTATCTGCAAAAAATATTTCTGCCCTGCTAATTGTCAGATATTGTTTCAGGAATTGATATTGTGTTGTCTCAATGTCATACTCATTTTTGAGGTCTTTTAGATTCCTGGCTAATATTCCAATTTCCTTATCCCTTTTTAGGTATTTGATGTCATCAAAATCACTGTCGGCTACAATGCAGGTAGAATGAGTGCTAATAATGTATTGTAAATCTTTGTTCTCACCGTCTTCCCGCTTAATGCCTTCACCAAGTAATTTCTTTATGTTCTTGATGAAAACATATTGCATCTGAGGATGAGTGTGTGCTTCCGGTTCCTCAATAAAGAGGAGGTTTATATCGGCTGGTTTTTTGTCTTTTTCCCGTTTAAACTCCTGTACAAGAATCTCAATTTCAAAGATCATACTGATTAGGTTCATATAGCCCAATCCGTTATAATGCTCAGGAAGATGATTGTCTGCATCATGCTTATAGACAACCGTAGTATTCCCTTCAAGTAATTCCCGGTGTTGAAGGGTGGATATTATTTCAATCTCGGATTCATTAATTTTTACGCCACCAAAATCCTTTACTTTCTTAACAATACCATCAAATAGTGTCTTGTATATTCCGCTTAGATGAGTATCCGTTTCGCTCAGAGTATCTTTGAAATCTTCAACGGCCTTATTTTGTTCATCGTTTGTCTCGGTACGCCTGTAGATCCTTGATGTCTGACCAGAAAGCGTTTTATCAACATCCTTATTCGCAACATCACGTTTTGCGCTGATGTATTTGAAGTTGATAATATCGGCAACACTGATTTTTTCAGTTTCCAAATCAATGGAGATATCCTCATTTGCCTTTTTTGTAGCAGGGACATAGGTTAATGAGCGCTTACCGATCTTAAAGAAAGCTGCATGATTTAATTTCAAGAAGTCAATTACAGTTCGGATTTTATATCCAGGTTTTTCCTGTTCTTTTGCCTTATCCTTAATCACAAATTCTAGATATTCCTTTCTAAGACGGGTGTACTCGGTATAATTTAAAATGTATTCAAAGCCAAGAACGATAACGTTATTATCCGGGTCTAAATCCATCATGACCCTACTGATATTAGATAGATTGTCTGACTCATTGTATTCAATAAACAATCTGAGCCTTATGCCCAATTTTTTATAATCTTTCTCAGTAATGGGAACATTAGATTCTATACTAGCCTTGAGTTCTTTTTTGAAATCAATATTGAAATCGTCAAAAGAGAATTTATTCCTATCTAAATGACCTAAGAATTTATCGAGAACCGAAAGAATAGTGGTTTTGCCTGTATTATTCTTACCAATGACTAGAGAAAGGTCTTTTTCCAAATCCATGGAAAAATCTTTTAATAACCGATAATTCTCTATTTCTATTTTAAATACTCTCATTTCTTCAGTTCAATTGAAATTTAGGCAATTTAGATGTATGCATGAATGTACTGTAAAAAATCTTTTGCTCTAATCGTGTCAGGACTTTGACCATAAAGAATTTTAACAGATCCAAAGGTTTTGAGCCAGTTTATCTCCTGCTGCGTAATCTGGTCATGAGGATAATTAAACTTTTCATGTTGAACAAAAAAGAAAAGCTTATTTGTAGTTTGTAGCTCAATTAGTATATCCAATGCAATTTTTTGCTCAATAGTGGCTTCACCAGTGATTGGAGGTACCTTAGGGCAAAAAGCAATTACAAACCTTTGATAATTTTGTCTTGGGAAAGTACGAACCCAATTAAGCAATCCCTGTCCATCATCATCATTTGACATTTTTCGCACTCTGACATTATATTGACTAATTTGCACAGTTTTTTGGCGACTACTATTTCCGGTCAAAACTCTTAAAGCCCTTGACTTGCCCCAATTTGAATGCCCTACATAGATGAAAACTTTTTTCATAATTCCATTTTTAAAGCTTTTTAGAATCCCTCCAAAATAAAAAACTCTCCCCACATACCACCTATTTCCCATCAAAAATCACCTAAAGAATTTTGTCTTTGTAATCCTCTGATTTTTCAGCCATTGGAGTAGCCCTCCATAAAAAAATGCCCCACTTCCAAATCGCAGTGGGGAAAAATCCTGTGGAAGCCCTTCAATTTTGACCCGTAAACCAAAATTGAAATGCCATGAATGGAACAAATGCAAACACCGGATCGGGCGGAAAAGTCCCCCCTCTTTTTGACCATGTCAAAGCCTATTTTTCCCTCAAAGGAATGTCCATAGACGAAGCAGAAATTTTCTACTATCACTATGAATCTATGGATTGGGAAAGTGAAAACGGAACACCTTTCAGCAACTGGAAAACGCTTGCAGATGATTGGATATGGAACCTCTTGAACTGATCAATCACACCCCGATTGCTGCAATCTTTATCAGATCCTTTCAAGGTCATGGATTGCATTTTGGAGCAATCAGCAAGATGTAGGATTGTCGGACGCCAATCCAATCTTGTCCTCAGCTCCGAAGTCGCACCGGGGGATAAATCCTCCGAAGTCGGATTTATCTCAAACTTAAGAATGTATGAAAAAAAGAGCCGTAGAGTACCCAATAAAAAGAACCATCAGGTTCACTGAAAAAGAAGATGCAAAACTTGGAAAGCTACTCCAAAAAAGCACCTATTGTCAGACTTTAAGTGAGCTGATCCGTGATATGCTTTTCAAGAAAGAGATCACCGTCAATACGTATGACGCAAGCCTGCAAGAAGTAAAGTTAAAGCTTGCAAGAATCAGAAACGAGCTTCAAGCCATAGGTGTCAACATCAACCAGATCACACGGTATTTCAACTCCTCTCAGGATGTGGAAGCCAAGCAGGCTTATGCGGAAAAGGTTGTGCCTCATTACAGGAATGTTGAAGGTAAGATAGAGGAACTGCTTGCCATTCTTTCCAAATTGTCCAGACGATGGTCGCCAAAATAACCACAGGGAAAAACATACGAGGTGCTTTGCATTACAACGAGAACAAACTGGAAAAAGGTGAAGCAGATTTACTGTTGGCCAATGGATTTATGGATGATAGTGATACAGTAAGCCTCCATGACAAACTTGTTCAATTCCGGGAGTTCACAGACAAAAACAAACGCACCAAAACCAATACAATACATATATCCCTGAACTTCTCTCTGAAAGATGGATTGGACCACGAGAAGCTGAAAAAAATAGCCATAACCTACATGGAAGGAATCGGTTTTGGTGACCAGCCCTACCTAGTCTACCAGCATTTTGATGCGGCACACCCTCACATTCACATTCTCACTACCAATATCAGGGAGGATGGTAAACGCATTGAAACCCACAACCTCGGCAAGAACCAATCTGAACTTGCCCGGAAGGCCATCGAGGAAAGGTTCAGGCTGATAAAGGCAGAAGACCAAAAAAAGGAACAGGCGTATATCCTCCAGCCTCTATCAATGGGAAAAGTTCAATACGGTCAATCAAAAACCAAAGCAGCCATATCCAACATAGTGACAGAAGTTATGAGAACTTACATGTTTACATCACTGGCCGAATTCAATGCTGCCTTGCGTCAATTCAATGTGACAGCTTACCGGGGTGAACTGGAATCCCGGATGTATCAGAAAAAGGGATTGGTCTATTCCATTTCTGATGGTGACGGAAACAGGTTGGGTGTTCCCATCAAGGCGAGCTCCATCCATTCCAAACCAACATTCCAAAATCTTGAAAAGCGGTTCGAACAGAACAAGGAGCGTAGAAAACAACACAAGGCCAGAGCTGTCAAAACCATAGAGAATATACTGACCAAACCTGAAGCAAAAGACTTGGACGGGCTTAAAGCGACTCTTTCCAAAAGGGGAATCCATGCGGTTTTCAGAACCAACGATCAGGGACGGCTATACGGGGTGACTTTCGTGGACAATGTTACCCGGAGTGTTTTTAACGGGAGTGATTTGGGCAAACAGCTCAGCGCAAATGCCCTTCACCAGAGGTTCAATATCAGAGATGAGGACGGAGTGGATTCAAATCAGAAAAAGGGGAGCCAAGACGAAACCGCAACGGAAGAACTCGCACAGGGTCGCTCATTGGCCGAAGAGATAATTCAGGGGTTGTTTGATGAGGTGCCGGGAGAATTCCTTCCCGAAAACAGACCTCACCGGAAGAAGAAGAAAAAAACGTCGCAAATAATACAAATCAACGATCATGGGAACAGGGGAAAACGAAGAGGCATTACGTAAGATCATAGACCTGACCAGGAAAGTAAGTTTCGGGATATTGGCATTACACTTCTATGTGTACTGCTATGGGGCTTTTGAAATATGGGGATTCACTCATCCTATTTCAGACAGGGTTTTGCTGAATCTTCAAAGCACCGGAATTTTTAATCATATTCTGGTTACCAAAATCATGGCTTTGGTCTTGTTGTTGGTTTCCCTGCTTGGAGCTGCCGGGAAGAAAGATGAGAAGATACGATTTGCACATGCGGCGTTTTCTTTAATTTCTGGATTAGTGGTGTTTTCCTTAAGCCATACATTACTGCGTCTTGATTACGATCGAGAGATTGTCTGTATCATTTACATGATTGTCACTATCATTGGATACATCCTTGTCCTTACCGGAGGCGGATTGATGTCAAGGATGCTGAGGCTTAGGTTAAAAGACGATGTGTTCAACCAACTCAATGAAACCTTTCCGCAGGAAGAAAGACTATTGGGAAACGAGTATTCCGTAAACCTTCCTTCACGGTATAACCTGAAGGGGAAAATCAGAAATTCATGGATAAATATCATCAATCCGTTTAGGTCATTGCTGGTCATTGGTACGCCGGGTGCAGGTAAGTCTTATTTTGTTATACGGCATGTCATCACACAGCACATTCAAAAGGGCTTTTCCATGTTCATATACGATTTCAAATACGATGACCTTTCCATCATTGCCTACAACACCCTTCAAAAGTATAAAGATAGATACGCCAAAGATCCTGCCTTTTATGTCATCAACTTTGATAAGCTTTCCCATACCCATCGTTGTAATCCGCTTGATCCTGAAACCATGATGGATATCACCGATGCAGCCGAATCGTCCAGAACCATTATGCTTGGACTCAATCGAACATGGATCAGAAAGCAGGGAGACTTTTTTGTGGAATCCCCCATTAATTTCCTGACAGCAATAATTTGGTTTTTGAAGAAATTCAAAGGTGGGCAGTATTGTACCCTGCCCCATGTGATTGAATTGATGCAAATCGAATACGACCTACTTTTCCCGGTGCTACGCACCGAACCGGAAATTGAGGTACTGATCAACCCATTTGTCATAGCTTATCTGAATGGGGCAACCGATCAATTGGAAGGACAGATTGCAAGTGCCAAGATTGCAATGGCAAGGCTCGCATCTCCTCAGATATACTACGTCCTTTCGGGCAACGACTTTACACTAGACCTCAACAACCCCGATGAACCCAAGATAATTAGTGTGGGAAACAATCCTCAAAAGCAGCAGACTTACGGCGCAGTGCTTTCTCTGTATATTTCAAGAATGATCAAACTGGTAAACCAGAAAGGGAAACTGAAATCAAGTCTAATCTTTGATGAATATCCCACTATCTATTTCAATGGCATTGACAACCTGATTGCGACAGCCCGAAGCAACAAAGTGTCAACCTGTTTGGGGATACAGGATTTTAGCCAATTACGTAAAGACTATGGGCGTGAACAGGCGGATGTGGTTACCAACATCGTAGGAAATATCATAAGTGGTCAGGTGACCGGAGACACAGCCAAACAACTTTCTGAACGGTTTGGGAAGATCATGCAGCAAAGGGAAAGCATGTCCATTAATGCCAATGACACCTCTATCAGCCGTTCTTCACAACTGGATTCTGCTATACCTCCTTCAAAAATTGCTGGGTTGAGCTCAGGGGAATTTGTGGGCATGGTGGCTGACAATCCCGACCAAAAGATTCCGCACAAAACATTCCACAACGAGATCATCAACGATAACGAAGCCCTGAAAATGGAGGAACAGGCCTATAAGCCTATTCCTCCCGTTGTAGATATAACAGCTTCTGAAATAGACTCCAATTACAGGATGGTCAAAAATCAGGTGAAACACCTCATTGAAATTGAGATTGAAAGGATTTACAATACACCTGAGCTGGCTCACCTGATTATTGAAAAAGAAAGCTGACCCTGTCACATCCCGTCAGCTGCATCCATGTATTCTGTAAGAGCAGTTTTAAGGTGATCAAGAAATACAGTGCGGTTCTTTTTCCTTAGCCGTATTTCCTGAAAGGCTCGGTAATACTCTCCCAGATCTTTTTGGAACATCGGCCCCGCGACATTGGCGATATCCTTAATGTCCACTTTGCCTTTGTTGAACACCCCCGCAGCTTTCAGTGCATAGATGAGTTCAATAAGCCATACTTTTGGCCCAGTCCATACAGGTCCAAGTTTGTTGGACTTCTTACCTTCTAGGGTATCAAGAGAAATTTGGAGGTACTCCAAAACCTTCTTGAAGGCAATAAATTGACCTACCCTATAACTACCAGCGCAACTGAATTCCGGGTCTGCATCAAGGAAGTAAATGTCAGGAAAGGAGAAATCAATCTCTTTATTCCTAAGAAACAACTTGTCATCAAGATCAGTTTTTCCTGAAAAATTATACCAATAAAGCTCTTGATGCCGCTCGTAGAAAGCCGATATCTTTTCCATTTCTTTTCTGTAACACACTTTCTTTTGTTTTGGAGGTTTCAGTGGGCAGGATGACTCTATTTTGAAGACTTCAGCAAAATAGATCAATTCCCCAAGAAATTTTGGTTGTATAGACTTAAAGAACATGATCTCCGACGACTTGTCCTTAAATCCGTGTTCATTAACATATTCTTTCAGCTTGTATAATGATTCTTGGACTGCTGTAAACGATTTCCTGCATAAGTCAATTTTCCCCTCAGCCGACATGCTGATATCCAAAAGTGTTTCACTTGTCCTATTATATAAATTTTCGCAATATAATTCCATGGCATTTACTTTTTAGGTTAATAATCTACTGATCAATAACACCTGTCTTAAGCCCGGAAAGAAAAGTGCGTAATCTTGATACCTATAAAATTAATGATAGAATTTATAATTATTGACACCAATCGAAACTTCCCCAATGAATCGAATGCCATCTAGACTATTTTCTAAAACTTAATCTTTTATTTTTCTGATATTTGCCAAAGTGGATTTACTTACTCCCAGAATATCCATCATATCTTTTACCATTAGGGTTTTTCCCAACTCCTGTTCAGGACCTGCAAGGACGTTATAAACTTCTTTGGCTGGTTTGGAAAGAAAATCAACAAACCAGGTTATGAGTTTCTCCTGTATGGCATGATTGACTTTAATTGAGAGATCAAAAAAAGATGGGAAATCATTGATGATCTTGGACTCTAATTGACGGTCAATCTCACAAACCATTACATCCGATATTGCCTTTAAAACATAATCAGAAGGGTTGCCAGAGTTAAAGGAAACAGGATCGAGAGCCACTTCTCCCGGAAAAAATATTAATCTGGTAATTGTTCGACCTGCCGGAAGCTGGATGGAAAAAGAAATATTTCCATTTAGAATGAAGCGGGCACAGGTCTCAGCTTGGCCGGCATCCTTAATGACAGTACCTTTCGGATATTTTTTGAAGTTTAGAAAACCTTTTATTTTTCGGTAGTCATCAATCGATACTTCTACAAATCTGTCCATATTGGACTTCAGTTCTATTAGCCAAGAATCATCCATCTCTTCAACATTCATGGGCAAAAATGGTCACCCTTTCAATACTCCCTAACACTTCCAAATACAAGCCAAACCCTCTATTCTTTTCAATAGGTTTGTTACAAATTCAAAACATAATTTCATAAAATAAATAATTTTAAATACAAAATCAAGAAATATAATATTTTAAATAACTTATTATGTAAAAAAGTACAAATTTGCACTTTTTTCACTTGAGATGAAAAAGGTACAAAATGGACTTTGAAAGAAGTTTAGTTCCTACCGAACTTTACCATATGAAAAGCGACAAGAATATTGGAATAAGATCAGATGGAATTATCACCACTATGTTAGTTCTGCTTTCTAGAGCAATACTTTCACTAATATTCATGTATTCGGCATTCTCCAAAGTAATTGATTGGAACGGGACGAGGTCGGCCTTGCATAATCAGGTTTTTCCCGGTTGGATGGCAGAGACGCTGCTCTTTACTTTACCAGTAGTTGAATTGGTGACAGCCATCCTTTTACTGGGAAGAAGGTCTTTCAAAAATGGTTTTGTAGCTTCAACATTGCTGATGGTCTGCTTTACTGTTTACGTGGGTTGGGTGATGTCAGGAGCATTTGGAAGGATTCCGTGCACCTGTGGAGGACTTATTTCTGAGCTTGGATGGTCTGAACACCTTTTACTGAATTTGGTGCTGGTTGTTGTCTCTTTCCTTGGACTTATGCTAAGCAATAAGATATCAGTATAAATTAAAAGTAACTATTGCAGAAGGCGAAGCTAAAAACAGCTGCCCGGCGCCTGAAGCCTAACTATAAAATAGAGAACGGAAATAAAAAAGACAATTCTGTCAGTCTTGCCACTAGGTGGGGACCTGACAACCCGAAGGGGGTAAAACCAGCCGTCCCTCTCAAAAGGTCAAAGACTTTGACTGAAACGACCGGAATTACTTTAACAAAACAATCAAAATTATGAAAAATTACATTAAAAACATCTTAAAAGGCAGTTTAGTAATGATGGCCATTGTCGCTGCGTTTGCCTTTACTAATCCAGTACCTCAATTACAGACAGTGTGGGGTTATGATGAGATTTCGGATGAAATGGTTCCTGTAACTCTTGGCTCCAATGAGTACGATTGTAACCTGAGCATTACCGAAACCTGTGTATATCTGGACGAACAAAGGCAGAATCCACATCCTCAAAGTCCCAATGGAAAGTTTGAATTAAACTAAAAGCACTATTCATAACTACATAAAGAGGGGGCTGTCCGAAAAGGGCAGCCTTTTTTATGCTGCAATTTTTTGATTTTGAAAATCTAAAGTCATGATTGGGGATTTTTGATTAGATTTTTTCCTTGACACGTATAATACTGGTCGACTAATG
>NZ_JBHLWI010000030.1:0-88947 GCF_042432905.1 Fontibacter flavus
TTGGATATAGTGCATAGAGATAAAATAGGATTGTTAAAAATAACCTCAACTAAATTTACTAAATTTAAGGAGATTGTGGAATAGCCAACTAAAAAACAGGAGAGGCTTTTTTCACAGTCTGACGTTGTGGTGCATGATAAAACGATCTCCGATTTAAAATATTCGTATCTTTAAGAATGATTGAAAAAAAATGGAAACTATTAGAATTGATATATTGAATCCCAAAGCCAAAGCCCTTTTGAAAGACTTGGCAAATTTGGATTTGATAAGGATTAGGAAAGAGGATTCTGAGAATGCTTTTTCTGAAGTATTGAAAAAATTCAGGAGTAAGTCAAATGAAGCCCCAAGTTTAGAAGAAATTACTAAAGAGGTTGAAGCAGTCCGCAAAGCCCGGTATGAAAAATAGGAGGGTAATTCTAGATACTAATCTGTGGATAAGTTTTTTGATCTCCAAAAGGCAAAAGGAATTGGATGTCCTTCTTGAATCTGGGGCAGTAACACTGATTTTTTCGCAAGAATAGCTAGAAGAGTTTTTAGAGGTTTCAGAAAGGCCCAAATTCAAAAGATTTTTTAAAAAATCAGATATCAAAACACTTCTGACCCAAATTGAAGCTTTTGGGGAATTAATAAAGGTGGAATCAAAAATCAATGAATGTAGAGATCCAAAAGATAATTTCTTATTGAGTCTTTCGGTTGATGGTAAAGCAGATTTCTTAGTAACAGGAGATTCTGATTTATTAGTAATAGGGAAGATAGAGAAGACAAAAA
Organism: Fontibacter flavus; assembly: GCF_042432905.1. NCBI lineage: Bacteria > Pseudomonadati > Bacteroidota > Cytophagia > Cytophagales > Cyclobacteriaceae > Fontibacter > Fontibacter flavus. The sequence goes on from NZ_JBHLWI010000030.1 coordinate 769, forward strand.
TAGTTTCTTGGACTGAATTCATTTCTCAGGGATAAAAAATCACAGCCTGTCCCGCTTAAACGGGAACACCACAACATCACCTTGGATACAGCGGGCGGTTCAGAGTAAATTGAAAATTCAGTATCTTTAAGTTAGAAGTAGGTTGGAAGCGAACGGTTCCGAAAGCCCGCCGTCTCGAAGCTGAATCCCGTTAATAGTCTAATGTCCAGAATTTACCGTTTATCAGAAAATTCGAATTTTTAAGCAATTTCAAGAACCTAGAAGAGAGTTTGTCGTTGTAAAAGAGAATAAGATGCAATGACAGGGGTTAATCCTACTGCTCATAAGGAGAGTAAGGCTTTTCTCTTTTAGTTTAGTTGATGATCGTCATTGTATATAATAATGGGCCTTTATAAGGCCCATTACTTTTTACCCACTTGCTTTAAAACCATCGCTGTTCTATTTGGAAGATACAATTTGATCTTCCTGTTTTTATCTGTAGCGTAATCAAATTTTTCAGAAACCCTGTCAAATCCTCCATATTTCTTGTTATCGGAGTTCAGGATTATCCTGAAATTACCGGGTTCTGGAACCTCAAACTCGTATCCAAAAAAAGAATCCGTAACATTAAAACTAAACACAAAAATCAAATCTGATCTTTTATAAATAAGAATTTTCTTTTCAGCATCCAAGAATAATTGTTCGGCATGGGCTGCTGCCAATACCTGATGTTCTCTGATAAGTTGTATCATATCCCGATCCCAAAGATTAAGATCTTGATAGCGAAGATGATCTGTATCAGCCAAAGACCACTGTCTCCTGGCATATTGGTAACTCCAATTATTACCTTCCCTAGGGAAATCAACCCATTCTGGGTGCCCAAACTCATTTCCCATAAAATTAAGGTAACCCTCTCCTCCAAGTGAAATGGTAATAAGTCTGATCATTTTGTGCAAGGCAATTCCCCTATCCACTACAAGACTGCTCTGTAATTTGGACATACTGGAATACATCTCTTTGTCCATCAACCAAAAAGCTATGGATTTATCACCTACCAAAGCCTGATCGTGTGATTCTGCATAGGCAATAGTTCTTTCCTTTTTGGGTCTATTGGTCAGTTCATACCACATTTCAAACATATCCCAATGTTCATCCGGTTTATGTTTAAGTGTTTTGATCCAAAAATCAGGAATTCCCATACCAAGACGGTAATCAAAGTCCAAACCGCCTTCCTCATGCCTCCTGCAAAGTCCCGGCATACCACTCACTTCTTCAGCAATAGAAATGGCCTGTCTTGAAAAATCATGGATGAGTTTATTGGCCAATTGGAGGTAGATGACCGCATCCCAATCTACTCCCTCTCTGAAATATTTTATCGGATTGTCAAAATCAATATGTCCATGATGATGGTATAAAATTGAAGTCACACCATCCCAACGGAATCCATCAAAATGAAATTCTTCCATCCAATACCTGATATTGGAAAGCAGAAATTGCCTTACTTCTTTTTTACCATAATCAAACAGCTTGGAATCCCATCCTTCATGATATCCTCTTTCTCCAGGATGAAAATATTGCTGGTCTGAACCATCAAATTCATTCAAACCTTCATTGACATTTTTGACAGCATGGGAATGAACTAAGTCCATCACTACCGAAATCCCCATTTTATGCGCCTTATTGATCAGGTATTTAAGGTCTTCAGGAGTTCCAAACCTTGATGTAGGACTAAAAAAATTAGAAACATGATAGCCAAAAGATCCATAATAAGGATGTTCCATAATCGCCATCATCTGAATGGTATTATAACCCGCTTGTTTTACTCTTGGAAGAATATTTTCAGCGAATTCCAAATAGGTGCCCACACCTTCTTTTTCCTGTGCCATCCCCACATGACATTCGTAGATCAATGGCTGCAATAGATTGTCGGAAGGGTCAAAATCGTGATCTGACCAGGAAAATCCATTTTCAAGAAACCAAAGCTGTCCTGCAAAATCATGGCTAACCTCATCCTGAATTACCCTGCGGATGTATGCAGGAATCCTATCCAAGGAACCATTTGACGCTTCTACATGGACTTTGATTTTTGAGCCATGTACAAAACTATTTTTATAATCTTCATAGGGTAAAAATATCTCCCAATCTCCCCGGTAGTTCCTTTTTAGAGGATGACTGTAACGGCTCCAATGGTTAAAATCTCCAGTAAGATAAAGGTGATTTGCCATTGGAGCCCATTCTCTGTACACCCAACCATTTCTAATCTTGTCAAAATGTACACCAAAATATTCATGGGCTCTGGCAAATTCCAAAATACTACCAAACTCATTTTCTATATCTTTCAAGGAGTATTTATACCTCAAGTATCTTTCGGTTACATCTTCCGAAAAGTCTTTAAGCCATTCTTCTTCTTTGATAAGGGTTAAAATTTGTTTCTTTTCCACAAAAAATCAATTTAGGTTTGACTTAAAGATATAAATAAATATGTATTTCCACTATTCTGCAATCAAGCAAATATTAGTAGGTTTTTAGAGGACAAAATATTTGTTGGTATGAGATATTAATAGATATATATCCGAAATCATTCCAAAACCTTCTATTAATACCCTACTGTTAAGTTCACCGATCATCTCACAAATAAATTTAGTACATTGCCAAAATTCTTATAGCTGATAACAGATTTTTCATAAGGTAGGTACCCCTTCTGATCCCATCAGGAATAAAACTCCCCTCCTGCTCTAAAAGTAAGAGTCTGGCTTTAATTTTCAAAAATCTATCAATAAGTCAAACATCTGAAAACAAATGAGCGTACTCCAAAATTGCTTTTTCAAGATTTTCTTTGGCCTGAATCATGTATCTTTCTTGTGTAAAATCCAAATCAGGAAGTCGGATAACCTCTTCAAAACCTGCACCTTCAGCCCCATTACCTGAAGTAATCAAAATGGTCTTTTTATTAAGGGCTTTCGAGAGTTGTAACAATTCATAACTTCCTTTGCCTCCAGCAGATTGCTCATCAAATTGCCCTTCACCGGTAAGTATGCAATCAGCCCAATTGAGTTTTTCTGTCAAGTTAACCTGTTCAAAAAACCACTTTGCTCCCATTTTCATTTCCACGGGGAAGAAAAAAGATAAACCATAGGCAATCCCTCCAGCTGCACCAAAACCCTCTTGGTCCTGAATCACGCTTCCTGTTTTTTCACAGAGCAGTTCCAATACTTTTTTACTGCTTTGTTCAAATTCAGTAATTTCACTTTTCTGAAGGCCTTTCTGTGGCCCAAAAACAGGAATTGCTCCCTTTTCCCCAAAAAATGTGTTACGGACATCACAAAGGCAGGTAAAAGAAAGGGTTGATTTTGTTATGGGTCTTTGGATATACCTGATCTTGGAGAAGAAATTCCCGGAAAAAATCGGGATATTCCTTCCTTTTTCATCCAAAAATTTAAATCCTAAAGCCGCCAAAATTCCTAATCCCAAATCAATCGTAGCAGAACCTCCCAAACCCAGCACCACATGCTGAACACCTTGCTTTAGGGCATCAACAATTAATTCCCCGGTGCCATAACTACTGCTGATAAAAGGTGATTTTTCAAAATTGTGAAGATGTTTTATCCCGGAAGCAGTAGAGACATCAAGATAAACTGTTTTGTTTTCCCTGTCTAAAAAGTAAAAACCTGAAATGGGCCTTCCCAAAGCATCTAATGCCCAACATTCTATGCGCTCTAATCCCAAAGTCTTGGCCAACAAATAACAGGTACCATCTCCCCCATCAGCAATGGGCAGCATCTCTGTTCGGGCATTTTGATTTGTTTTTAAAATTGCCTGTTGAATAATTTCAGCCGCCTCATCTGCTTCTATGGTTCCTTTAAATGCATTTGGGGCAATGAGAATTTTCATATTCTAATTCCATTGAAAGGATTATAAGTGGCCTGACAAATGAAAGCATGAGAATCATGCCCTCATTCTCTCAAAATAATCTTTTGTTGCAGCTTTCACTTTCGGTGCTAAATAAATGGTCGAAATCATCGTAGGAATAGCCATGATCGCATACATTCCATCTATAAAACTGACTACTACTTCCAAAGAAACCACAGCGCCACCTACTATGGTTACCAAGTAGAAATAGTTATAATATTTTGCTTTTTCTGCCCCAAAAAGATAATTGAAACATTTATGCCCATAATAGGAATAGGTAAACATGGTAGACAAGGCAAAAACCAAAACTGCCATCATCAGCAGGTATTTTCCAAATCCTGGCAAACCCATCTCAAATGCAGAAAGTGTCAATCTTACCCCATCATTTTCAGTAGTTTCCCAAACTCCGGTCAATAAAATCACCAAAGCTGTCAGGGTACATACTACCACCGTATCGATAAATGGCCCTAACATAGCGATCAGCCCCTCTCTTACAGGTTCATTGTTTTTGGATGCACCATGAACCATAGGTGCAGTTCCAATGCCGGCTTCATTGGAGAAAGCAGCTCTTCTAGCTCCAATCACCATGACAGCTCCTACTGCTCCGCCCATTACTGCCTGACCTGTGAAGGCGTCCTCTAAAATCAGCCAAAGCATAGAAGGAATGTTTTCGTAAAATTTGAACATAATCAATAAAACGGTAGCAAAATATAGTAACACCATAAAGGGTACCAGTTTGGACGCCACAGCAGCAATTCTCTTGATGCCTCCCAATATCACAATGGCCACGATTATCATCATGGAAATGCCTAGAATCCATTTTGTGCTTTCCCCATGGTCAAGTCCATTAGGTTGAAGTAAAACTGATCTAAGAACAGCTGTCAGCTGATTGGCCTGAAAAATCGCCAACAATCCCAAAACTCCTGCAACTGAAAACAAAATAGCCAATGGCTTCCATTTCTTCCCCATGCCTTCTTCAATAACATACATTGGGCCTCCCTGTACTTCTCCAGCACTGTCCTTTCCCCTGTACATGATGGCCAAACTACAGGAGAAATACTTGGTTGCCATCCCCACAAATGCTGACATCCACATCCAAAATATAGCACCAGGCCCACCCATATTGATGGCAATGGCCACACCTGAAATATTACCCAAACCAACAGTCGCGGCAATAGCTGCTGATAGTGCCTGTCTGGAGGAAATCTGTCCAGGAAGGTTCTCATCATCATATTTGCCTCTTACAACCTTCAAAGCATGTCCAAAGTACCTAAAAGGCAAAAAACCGGAATACAGAAACAAAATCATCCCACCTCCCATCAACAAAATAAGCATCGGAGTATCCCAAATCCAGTTACTGAAGTCAATTATAAATTGTCCCATTATTTACATTACAAATGAAACAGCATATTAATGGCAATTTTTGGAAAAGACAAATGGCAAGAGGAATTTGCTACCTGCCAAATTATGTATAGAAAAAGTCACATCCCTTAAGACTGAAAGGATATACCGTATACAAAGTACTATTTACAGACGATAAGACTTATGTTGAGTTGCTATTATTACAAATTGTCCATGAAGAAAAAATATATTTTCATCCCATAGAGTTAAAGGAAATCTTAAAAAATCCTCAAAATTATATAAGTTCAGGTTATTAAGGACTCATATTTGGAATGAGCCGGGATAGCTTCCTGGCTATTCAACTTATATTCGAATTGCAAAATAATGGATATATTCAACCTACTGATTATCTAAAGAAAGGTGAATAAAGTCGGGATTTGAAAGCTGATAATTAGCATCAAACTATTTTCAAAACATATGTTGAAGCAAACCTTAATAACTCTAGCCTATATTATCATAATTTATCAAAGCACTGCCCAAATAGAACCGCGACTCAAACTCTGGTACGAGCAGCCTTCTGGTGAAACTTGGGAAAATGCCCTGCCTATCGGTAATGGTCGCTTGGGCGCAATGGTTTACGGAAATGTAGGTGAGGAAATCATCCAACTCAATGAAGAAACCGTTTGGTCCGGGGGCCCCAACCGAAACGATAATTCAGACGCATTGGAAGCAATTCCGGAAATCAGGAAATTGATATTTGACGGAGAATATAAAAAAGCTGAGCAATTGGCCAGAGAAAAAATACAGACCAAAAAATCCAATGGTCAAATGTATCAACCTGTTGGGAACCTTCTTCTGAAATTTCGCGGTCATGAAGCATTCGAAAATTATTACAGGGAATTGGACATTGAAAATGCCATCACCAGCACCCAATACACCGTAAATGGCATCACCTTCAAAAGAGAAGCTTTCGCCTCCCTTGCGGATCAGGTGATTGTCCTCCGATTGAGTGCGGACCAAGCCGGGAAACTGAATTTTCAGGCCCGGTTTTCAAGTCCCCATACTTCTGCCCTTTTTTCCTGTGAAAAGGATTCCCGCTTGTTGATTTCCGGAATCACTTCCAGTCATGAAGGTGTAGAAGGCTTGGTGAGGTTTAGGGGAATTGCCTCTTTTAAAAACAAGGGCGGACAAATGAAAACTTCCGGGGAGATCTTGGAAATCCAAAATGCTGATGAAGTCCTGATTTATATATCCATTGCCACCAACTTCAAGAGCTATAAGGATATTTCAGGAGATGAAATCCAGGGCGCTGAGAAATACCTTGTCCAGGCAAGCCAAAAATCTTATGAAGTATTAAAAGCAGACCATATCGATAAATACAAATCCTATTTCGACAGGGTTAGCCTTGATTTAGGAAGTACAGAGGCCAGCAAACTCCCAACTGATGAAAGACTGAAAAACTTTAAAACAGGAAATGACCCTCATCTTGTATCCTTGTATTTCCAATATGGAAGATATCTGTTGATATCATCCTCCCAGCCAGGAGGCCAGCCTGCTAATCTTCAAGGAATATGGAACCACAGGCTCAATCCACCTTGGGACAGCAAATACACCATCAATATCAACGCCCAAATGAATTATTGGCCTGCTGAAAAGACCAATTTATCAGAACTTCATGAGCCCTTTCTGAAGATGGTAGAGGAGTTGGCAGTTACGGGAAAACAGACAGCAAAGGAGATGTATGGAACAAGAGGCTGGATGGCACATCACAATACCGATATTTGGAGAATTACTGGCCCTGTAGATGATATTTTCTGGGGCATCTGGAATGGTGGTGGTGGCTGGATTAGCCAGCATCTGTGGGAACATTACCTTTATACAGGCGACATAGATTTTCTGCGTCGCATATATCCCATCCTAAAAGGTGCTGCTGAGTTCTATATGGACTTTCTGGTTCCCCATCCTGATCAGGATTGGTTGGTAGTAAATCCCGGAACCTCGCCTGAAAATGCACCTCAGGCGCATGAAGGCACCTCTCTTGATGCAGGCACTACCATGGACAACCAACTTGTCTTTGACGTTTTCAGTACCGCTTTAAGGGCAGGTGAATTGGCTGGGGAGGACAAAAGCTTTCTGGATTCTTTGGTACAGCTGAGGGAAAAACTTCCCCCCATGCATATAGGTCAATATGGACAGCTTCAGGAATGGCTGAAGGATATCGATGATCCGGAAGACAAACACCGGCATATTTCACATCTTTATGGGCTCTATCCTTCCAATCAGATTTCACCTTACCTAACACCTGAATTGGCTAGTGCTTCCAAAACTACCCTGATCCATAGAGGGGATATTTCCACGGGATGGAGTATGGGATGGAAAGTCAATTGGTGGGCAAGGTTACTGGATGGAAATCATGCTTACAAACTCATCCAGAACCAATTAAGCCCAGTATCAGGAAGTTTTGAAGCAGGAGGATCCTATAATAACCTTTTTGATGCCCATCCCCCTTTCCAGATTGATGGGAATTTTGGTTGTACTTCAGGAATTGCCGAAATGTTGCTTCAGAGTGCAAACGGTGAAATACATATTTTGCCAGCCTTACCGGATGTTTGGCCCAATGGCAAAGTGACAGGTTTGAAAGCGAGAGGGGGTTTTGAGATTGTGGAACTGAGCTGGGAAAATGGTAAAGTTGACAAACTCATCATCCGATCAGATTTGGGAGGAAACCTTAGAATCCGAAGTGCTGAAGCACTGTTTTTTGAAAATGGTATTTCACCAACTCAGGCCAGTGGAGTAAATCCGAATCCATTCTTTTTTATAGAAAACACCCCGAAACCGGTCATTTCAGGGAAATCAGAAATCCAATTATTGGAGCTCAAGCCAACTTTGGTTTATGATTTCCCAACAGAGAAAGACCAGGTTTATACCCTGCATGTCATATAATCTCTAAATACTAAATTCACTAAAATCAAACCCTTTAAACAGCAAAAAATGAAAGCCATCATATTGCAGGAAGCGGGAAAGTTAATAGCCCAAGTGCATGAAATGCCTGAAAATTTAAGCTCTCATGAAGCTTTGGTAAAAGTCCACCGAATAGGCATCTGTGGGACAGACATCCATGCTTTCAAAGGGAGACAGCCTTTTTTTACCTATCCAAGGATTTTGGGACATGAGCTGGGGGTGGAGGTAATTGCACTTGGGGATGAAGTGTACCATTTGAAGGTTGGGGACAAGTGCTCGGTGGAACCTTACTTCAACAGAACTCTAGATCAGGCAGTAAGAAGAGGCAAAACCAATTGTGGAGAAAACATTTCCGTTTTTGGAGTCCATGAGGACGGAGGTATGAGGGAATACTTTAAAATCGATGCCAAATACTTACATCCCTCTTTAAGCCTAAGCTACTGGCAATTGGCCCTGATTGAACCATTGGCCATTGGATACCACGCCATTCAAAGAGCAGCTCCTGTTAAAGAAGATAAAATCTTGGTGATCGGGGCAGGTCCTATAGGATTGGCCACAGCACAGTTTGCTACATTGGCAAGCAAGGAAGTAGTGGTGATGGACATCAATGCAGAAAGGCTGGCGGTTTGTCAATCAAAACTTCGCATCAAAGACACCATACACCTAAAAGATCAGAACTTTCCGATTGTTGATGTGTTAAGAAAATTATTTGATGGGGATCTCCCAACGGTCATTTTGGACGCTACAGGAAATCCTGAATCAATGAAAACAACCTTGGAATTGGCTGCCCATGGGGGTAAGATCGTCTTTATCGGTCTTTACCAAGGGGATTTCTGTTTTCATGATCCCCTTTTTCACAGAAAGGAATTGACCTTAATGGCAAGTAGAAATGCTTTGGGCAGGGATTTTAAGCAAATCATAGAGCTGATAGAAAATGGAAAAATCAATACCGATTTTTGGATTACCCATAGGATCTGCTTTGATGAGCTTCCGGATCAATTCGAAGATCTCTTTTTTGGAAACCAATTTGTGATCAAAGCCATTGTAGAGCTGTAAATAAAACCTATAATAACCCTGTGTTATAATACCAAGGGTTATTATAGGTTCAAACTCTTCGAAGTTATTTTAGCTTTTTCTATGCATTCCTGACTTCAAGAATTTTCATGGTGTCCATTCTCCGAAATATTACTTCCGACATCCACCTTTAGATTTGCAAAATCAAGTATTTTTTGTCACTAAAATCTCCTCTCTCGCTTCTCTCTACCACTCTACCTTTGGAGACTTATAAAAGTTTTTACCTTGAGCTTCCCATCTTTGACCATGCCAAGCGATACGCTTGCTATAGGATTCCCAATTTCTAAGATTTTTCGGTGTCCAACCAATTTCAGCTATGGCTGTCAACCTTGGGAAGGTCATATATTCAATGTCCGAACGGGTGACGATGGTTTCAGTCCAAAGAGGTGCTTCCACCCCTAGGATATTTTCCCTTTTGATCTGCTCCTCTAGTTCTGTTGGATCCCAATTGTAAGCCTCATCCAATTCTATATAAGCAGCCCAGTGTAATCCGAGGTGGGTCGTAGAATCATACTGCATATCCAAATAAGCCTTTACCGCTGGAGACATCAAAACCTGAGATCCTTGCTCAATGGCCATTATGGCATTTTCAGCTTTTGCCCAATATTGTGCTACAGAAGTTGGAAGTAATTTGGCATGGGCCACTTCATCCCAACCAAGTGTCTTTTTACCATATTTGGTGACAATTTCCTGAGCCCTTTCAATAAAAGGTATATAATCTTCCATGGCTGTAACATGGGATTCATCCCCGCCGATATGGAAATATGGACCAGGTGTCAATTCAGAGATTTCACGGATGACATCTTCAATGAAGCGGTACGTAACTTCTTTATTGGTAGCCAAAGTACTGAATCCAACCTCTATTCCGGTATACAAAGGAGTTGCCATACCATCTACACCCAAATTAGTCCTATCATATCTCAAAGCGCCCTTTTCAGGCACTGTAATTCCTGGATTCAACTCCCCATAAGAAGCAAGTGCAGAATTGGTATGGCCAGGCATATCAATTTCAGGAACTATTGTAATGAAGCGGTCTTGGGCATATTTGACTATGTCCTTATAATCTTCTTGGGTATAAAAACCACCTCCTTGTCCACCAACTTGGGTACTTCCCCCGATGGTGGTCAATAATGGCCATGATTTAATCTCAATTCTCCAGCCCTGATCATCTGAAAGGTGAAGGTGTAGATGATTGATTTTATATTCAGCAATCTGATCGATCAAATGCTTGACGTCTTCAACGCTAAAGAAATGCCTTGCTACATCCAACATCATACCTCTATATCCATATTCTGGCGCGTCTTCAATCGTTCCAGCTGCAACTAGAAATTTATTGTTTTTAGCTTTGTTTGCACCATGAGAAGGAATCAATTGCTTTATCGTTTGGGCACCGTAAAATAAACCTGCCACATCTGAAGCTATAACCCTGATTTGGTTTTTGTCTACCGATAATTTATAGGCTTCGGGATTCATACCTGAAGTTATTTCAAAAACAATGGCATTTTCTTGCTCCTGTTCTGAAGAGGAAAGTAAAATCCCTGTTAATGATTGAATATCTGACTTAAAGAGTTCTGACAATAAAGCCAACTGAGAATTTTCGCCAATTGTCACAATTTTCGTGTCCGCATTAAGAGAGAAACTTCCTTTACTATCCGAAACAGAAACTGGTAAAGGAATAATACTATGGGCGGTTAAAGGGGCCACTTTCTCATTGGAACAGGAATAAAACCCAATTACAGCAATAAGGAAGAGAATGGAATAAATGCTTTGTTGAATTTTCATAAATTGTTGGATGGTTGTTATTTATTGAAACTCAAACTTACTTAAATTTTTTAAAAAAGTTTGTGCCATTTATTGAAAAGTTAATTCAAGCCTAGAGTGCTCCACTTATCATATAATATATCCTTTATTACCAAATTAATTCCGAATAGGGCCAATAAGGCATTTTTTTGATAAATTGGAATGAATAAAATCTTTTAAACTAATAAACCTAATCCAACCAAATGGAAAAAAATAAGAGAACTGGAGAAGATAACTCAAGAAGAAATTTCATAAAAGCATCTGCTACCGCTCTGGCAGGTTTTTATTTTGTGCCCAGGCATGTAATAGGAGGACCGGGCTTTATTGCTCCATCTGATAGATTAAGGGTGGCAGGTATTGGTGTAGGTGGTATGGGAGCAGGAGATGTTAGAGGAGTATTCAATAGTGGAAAAGCAGATTTTATAGCACTTTGCGATGTGGATGATGTTAGGGCAAAAGGAAGTGTAGAAGCACATCCTAAAGCAAAATATTATAGAGATTACCGAGAAATGCTGGACAAAGAGCACAGCAATATCGATGCGGTAACGGTTTCCACTCCTGACCACATGCATGCAGTGCAGGCTATGGCTGCCATGCAGTTAGGAAAACATGTATATGTTCAAAAACCTCTTTCTCATGATATTTATGAAGCCAGGATGTTAACTGAGGCGGCTGACAAATACAAAGTCGTAACACAAATGGGCAATCAAGGTTCTTCGGGAGATGGCGTAAGGCAAATGGTCGAATGGTATAATGCAGGATTGATCGGGGAAGCTACTAAAGTGTATTGTTGGACTGATAGACCAGTTTGGCCACAAGGAATTCCTTGGCCATCCGAAACATCCACTCCTCCCCCAACATTAGATTGGGACTTATGGTTGGGCTCAGCACCCTACAAAGATTACGTTCCCAATTTGATTCCATTCAATTGGAGAGGTTGGTGGGATTATGGTACAGGTGCACTTGGAGACATGGCATGCCATATCATGGAACCTGCTTTTAGGGTTTTAGGATTAGGATATCCGGAATCCGCAGAATGCAGTGTAGGCTCTGTCTATGTGGGAGAGTTTCAAAGAGGCTATTTCCCGGAAAGCTGTCCTCCTTCTTCGCATATCACTTTGAGATTCAAACAGGAAGGTAAGGAAGACCTTGAGTTTCACTGGATGGATGGGGGGATACAACCGACAAGGCCTCTGGAATTGGGACCAAATGAAGTAATGGGCGATGGTGGAAATGGGGTCATCATAGAAGGTACAAAAGGTAAAATGATGTGCGGCACTTATGGAATGAACCCACAGTTATTACCAACCTCAAGGACGCAGGAAATCAATGTTCCACAAACAGAATATAGGGTTCCTGGTGGTGATAGAGGTCATTACAACAACTGGGTTGAAGCTTGCATTGCCGGTTATGGAAGTAAGGAATATTCTGTCTTGAGTTCACCTTTCTCCGTAGCAGGCCCTTTAACAGAGTCTGTTTTGATGGGAAATTTGGCGATTAGAAGTTATGATTATAGAGTTCCTCGAAACGATGGTTCCAATAGATTTGATTTCCCTGGAAGAGGTATCAAACTTGTCTGGGATGGTCCAAATATGAAAGTTACCAACTTTGAGCCTGCCAACCAATTTGTAAAAAGAACGTACAGGGAAGGCTGGAGCTTATAATTCAAATAAATCCTCTCAGATAATTCTATTTGAGAGGATTTTTTATGAAATCATGGGATTTTTCTGATTAACCAAGCTGCTTCAAAGACAAATACCAACACCAAAAGTAGTCCAATCAAAAGACCTATGTAACCATGATTTTGTTTTAATTGAATAAGGATCATACTCTTGCCAATTATTAAAAAAGTCATGATGAAAGAAAGTAATTGCAAGAGATAAAAAAGAATTGATGAAATTAATTTACTAAATCCCTCCTCTTCTGCGCTCATCGCAAAAGGAAAAAGTACAAATAATGAAATCACAAGACTAGATAAAGCCAAAATCGAAAGAAACAAATTTTGTTTTAAACCTTTATCCATTCCTAATGGGCGCATTATCAAGGTAGAATTACAATAAAAAAACCTCTGATTATAATGTTGAACACTTTATAATCAGAGGTTTATTTTTTATGCTTTGTCTTGGTAGATTTCTTTTTTTGATTTCCTACATCAGGCCTTACTCATCAAATCCAAGACCGGCAGCATTGAGCATCTTTGCATAGGCAGTTTTCCTTTTGGCAGCTAATTCGTTCAGTGTCACTTGGGCGTTGAACAAACTCACTTCACGGGCATTGATAAGGAAGAGTGAACTTTCCCCTATTTCAAATCGCATCATTTCACCATCAAGAAGACGCTGCAAGCCATTGACATTATTAAAATATACCTTCAGTTGATCTTCTACTGTTTCAAAGTTGTAAATCTCACTTTCCAACTTGGTTTTCAACTGTAGCAGCTTAAGATCTCTTTCGTAATTCTTAAATTCCAGTTTGGCTTTGGTCAATCCCAATTCACCTCTTTCCCTTCTCAGAAACAGAGGCATACCGAAAGTAAAACCCATTTTATAATTATTTTCTAAAAAAGGGGAAACTGTCATCTGATTGAAATTTTCAGTCAGGAAGTTATAATTCACTTTCAAAACCGGTTTAAGGAGCTCCGCTTTATACCTCCTTTCAACTTCAGTACTAGCAATATCAAAATCCTTTAATTGAAGTTCTGGATGCTGCAAAATGTACTCTCTCAGAGATTCTTTACTATAATCAAACACTAAAGCCTCCAAAACATCTTCAGGAAAAATACCGCTAGCGAGATCCATCGGTTCTTCTTCTTCATCCCAAAGAAAGGTATTGATCAACTGTGTTGACCTAAAGAAATTAATCTGAGCATTTTGGAACCTGTAGATCCTGTCCATAACCTGTGTATAGGCTTCCACTGTATCAATAGCAGGTAAATCACCAAGTTCATAACTTTCCTTGACCATGATAAAGCGCTGTTCTGCTAGTTTAACTCCCTCTTCAAGAATTTTTAGTTTATTATAGTCAGAAGCCCAAGTCCAATAAGCATCTGTGGCATCCAAATAAAGGTTATTCAAAATCTGGTCTCTTTCGGCTTTTGTGGCATCCCTGTAAATCTGTGCCTGCCTTAAAGCAGCCCTTCTTTTGTCAATGAATAAACCCTGACCAATGTTAACAGAGGCACCTGCTGCAATCAAACCATCAGGCGGGACAGTCCTTTCAGCATTCAGAAAAGAACCGGTATTCTGTTCCACTAATCCTTTAAGCTCCACACCTCCCCAAGTAGGGACAACAATTCCAGCCTCCCTTTTATCAAAGTAATCGGTATCCTTGAAACGCTTTCTTTCCATATCTGCATACACATAAGGATCAAAAGCCCCACGTGATGCCCTTAGTGTCTGATCACCAAAGCGTAAATTAACGTCACCTAACTTGGCTACAGGATGATAAGACCTTACCCATTCCAAATAGTTTTCGTAGGTAAGTAGCTCCTGTCCAAGCAGTCCTTGGGAATAAAGAAGTATAACAATTATCAGCAGTTTTCTCATCCCTCCTATTTCTTCTTATTCTCTGCCTTTTCTCTAGCTGTATAATAGTCGGCCGGGAAGCCATTCAATTTTCGCCAGAGTTCATACCATAATGGGACATCATTCAATAAAGCTATGCCATCTGCTCCTGAACCAATCCTTAATGCATCAGGCCAAGGCTTATCCTCTGGATCTTCCACCACCAAGATCCTGTATTTTCCATCAACACCTGAAAAGTTATCAATAGCATGAACAATCCCTCCAAATGTACCATTGGTCAATTGAGGCCAACCTGAGAATACGATGGCCGGCCAGCCATCAAAGATAAACCTGACTTTATTGCCCAAGCGGATCAAAGGAAAATCTACAGGATCAACAAACATTTCCACAGCCAATTGGGCATTACCAGGTAAAATACTGATGATTTCTGCCCCCTCTTTGATGGTTTCTCCAATACCCACCTGAATAGCCTTAGTAATATAACCATCCTGAGGCGCTAGAATATATCTAAATCCAGACCTGACTTCATAATTGGAATATTGATTCTGAAGCTTTGTAGCAGTGGCTTCAGCATCAAACTGGGCAGACATGGATTCAAACATGTCTGCCTGTGCTTTGGCCATTCTATCCCTAAAGTCATTGTCTATGGCATTCAATTCAATATTTGCAGCAATTCTGGCATTGATGCTTGACAATAACCTGTTTTCAGCGGATATCAAACTTGCCTGAACTTCCTGAAATCTAAGTTCCCTCTGTTCAAAATCAGTCAAAGATCTCAAACCTTCCTTATAAAGCTTTTCAGCCCTTCTGAGTTGCTCCTCTCCAATTTTGAAGTTGACTTTTGCCTGCTCAAATCGAATACTGTCAGAAGTGACCTGGAGCTCTGCCATTTTAAGCCTATTCTCTGCCTGTTCCTTTCTGAGAACATTGTTTTCTCTCAAGGCCTGAACCTGAACTTCCAAAGATTTAACTTTTTCCGAGTAGGATTTTGCAGACATGGTTTTTGCGTCTACCTGTAATTTGGTCCTTTCTAATAGCAATGGATCAAAATAGTCATCCTTGATCTCAGAAACCATTAATACAGTATCTCCTTTTTGCACATAATCACCCTCTGCAACGTACCAGTTTTCAATTCGCCCAGCTATGATAGAATGAACAGTCTGTGGCCTTTGATCTGGTCTCAAGGCAGTCACAAATCCTTTAGAACGTATATTCTGCGTCCATGGAAGGAAAAGAAACAAAAAAGCAACAACCAAAATCCAAATCAAGATCTGGATTCTCTTTTTACTTTCATTCGAGGGGAAACTCATTCCCATACTCTTGTATTCCTTAAAGGAAACATTTTCCCCGATCTTATTTCTCGAAATGTCTAACATCTTAAATGGGGTTTAATTACTTTTTCCTTTTAAATATTCTTCTGGAGTTCCATCAAATTCCAGCCTTCCTTCATTCAGAGCAATAACCCTAGGGAATTTCTTGATAGTTTCAGGGTCTTCAGATATCATTACTAAAGTCCAATTTCCAT
Organism: Fontibacter flavus; assembly: GCF_042432905.1. Taxonomy (NCBI): domain Bacteria; kingdom Pseudomonadati; phylum Bacteroidota; class Cytophagia; order Cytophagales; family Cyclobacteriaceae; genus Fontibacter; species Fontibacter flavus. Next base: position 16,879 of record NZ_JBHLWI010000030.1, read on the forward strand.
TTAACAGGTATTTTACAAACTTTTCTTTTTCTTCAGTCTCAAACCAGGATATGATATCTTCCAACAAAAGGGCCTTAGGGAAATTGACCAAACATCTTGCTAGAATGATTTTACTGATGATTGTCTTGCTCAACTTTTTACCCTCAGGCATTAAGACCGTGTGCCAATCCTCAGGAAGTCTATAAATGTACTCTCTTAGACCAACTAATTCAATGATTTCCCTAACATGCTTATCTTCCACATCTTTCTGTAGGGTAATGTTATCGTAGATAGAACCGTGAAAAACTGATTGATGAGAAAGGCTGTCTCCTATATAACTGCGTAACTTGTCCAGATTCATCGTGTCAATAGGCAAGTGATTGACTATAATCCTACCCCTGTAGTCACTGTATAATCCTGACATCAGATACAAAAGCGTACTTCTTCCACTGCCACTTTTACCGGTTAAAACAACTTTTTCTCCTGCCTTAATTTCGAAAGACAAATCTTTAATAATATCCTCTTCGGTATCCTTGGCTTTGAAACTCAGGTTTCTCACTTCGAACTGAAGACTCTCATTGTTGGTTGACAAAGATTTTTCAGTGCCTTCCTGCCTCTCCATTGGCAAATCCATGATCTGACCTATTTTTTCAGTAGCAGTTAAAGTATCATAGACTGTGTCCAAAGAAAGTATTACTTTCTCGACTGAACTGACAATTAGAATGATTACCACTTCTGCCGCCACAAATTGACCAATACTGATTTGGTTATCAATTAACAACAAGCTACCTACTATTAATAAGGTGGTTACAATCAAAGCCTTGAAAATAATCATCACCTTGTACTGAAGTACCAAAACCGCAAAATGCTTGTTTCTGTAATCCACATAAGAAGTTAACAATTTGTCAATTGTGTTGAAAGGCAACTTTGAATTCCCTGCCAACTTGAAAGTCGCCATGGTACGTCCAATTTCCTCCAACCAATAAGCAGTCTTATATTTCTGTGTTGAAACTTTCAGGTTTGTTTCCATTCCTTTTGGACTGGTGTAATAGAAAATCAATACCACCAAGCCAATCAAAGCCAAACTGAAAATCACAAAAAACACATTATACAAAGCCAATAGGATCATGCCAAAGACTATCTGAACTGTCGCAAAGGAAAAATCAATCAGAATTTTGGAAACCCCTTTTTGAAGGTTAACTGCATCAAAGAATCTATTGACCAATTCTGGAGTATACTTGTCCTGCAGTTCATCCAGTTTAAGTCTAGGCAACCTATACGCAAAACTAAAACCGGTCTTGGTGAATAACCTTTGCTCCAGTTTCTCTGTCAGGTATAACTGTGAAATCTGAAGATAACCCCCGAATGTAATCGCTAAGGCTACGACCAAAACCATGATCAGCCAAGCAGTGCTCACCCTACCTCCGAGTACAAAATTCACGATTGCCTGAATACCCAAAGGATATATCAAGGAAACTCCACCATTCAATAATGAGTAGAAATATATGGCATATACTTCCTTTTTCTCTCCATCAAGCAATTTAAAAAAACGCTTCATTGGAGTCAGTGCTACTTCAATTTTCATCTTTTATCGTTTTGAAGACAAGTTGGTTGAAAAAATCAAATCTTTTTTCATCTCCGGGCTGATGCTCGGTAAGTCCAGGAAGATGCTTGGAATAATAAGATTGCATCAAACTGGACTCCATTACTGTGGACACCAATGTTTTTGGGTATTTAAAATTAGGATTAATCTCTAAAATCATGTTAGCTATCCTTTCCCCAAGCTTAAAATAATGATTAAAAAAGCCCTTTTGGTATTCTTCGTCAACTTCTTTGGTCATAAATGCTTTTGCGGCTTCATCTGTCAATAATCTCCTAAGAGCAATAGGGTCTATGAAATCATTTTCTGTGAAAATTGGACCTTTGACTAATATTTTAATAGCGATTTCAAGTTTTTTCAATGGATCTAACATATTAGCAATACCGAAAATCAAATTTTTTTCCAAATAACCCCAGTACCAGGAAGTAAAGAAAAGCAACATTTTATGCTTATTTTCAAAGTACCTGTACACCGCTGATTCCGTACATCCTATGCGAATAGAGAGCTTTTTAAAGGTAAATTGTTCAAACCCGAGCTCTATCATCATATCCAGACTGTTCTTGATAATGTCTTTCCCCAATTCTGAACTGAATGGATCCTTGAGGAAGATATCCTCATTAACATCCACCCTAATTTTTTTAAGAATACTTTCCATGGTATGATCTTACAATGAAACATGTAACGGTAAAGCTTTACAAAAAGTTTAGATTATATACGAAATGTTTGTCTTACTAACAAAAAGTTAACTCAGCCAACGGATAAGCAGTCAGAAAGGAAATTTAAAAAGGCTTGTAAAAAAATGTAATACACTATTTATTAACACCTAATCTTTAAATCAATCCAAAAAATTAGGGTATTCTACATTACCAGAAGTAAAAAAAATGGCTGTCCAATTTTTAAGAAAATAGACAGCCATGGAGATTTGCTCAATTATTTTTTCATGTAGGCATCACGGACAGCTTTAAATTCCGATCCCTCTTTCCATTGTGGCCAAACATTACTATTGACCAATCTATTCCCAATATTTAAATATAATTGAATTTCTTCCAGGGAGGCATTAAGGTCCCATTTTGAAGCATCATATTCATCAGATGGTTTGTGGTAGAAGTTCGTAGTAAAATCTTGTTGTGCTTGTAAACCAAAGTCTTTCCCCTTCTCCACATGGTCGATCCCTGTTCCAAAATAAAGAGCAGGAATTCCTACTTTTGCAAAATTAAAATGGTCAGACCTATAATAATAACCCGCAGATGGAGTAGGTTCAGGAGCACTGTACCTCCCTACTTTGCTAAGCTCATTTTCTAGCAAGTCTTCCAGATCAGACTGCCCCGAACCAATGAGCGAAACATCCTTCATTTTACCAATATGATTGACACCATCAATATTGATATTGGCTATAGTTTTATCAACAGGAAAAACAGGATTTTGGGCATAGTAGGCGGAGCCCCAAAGTCCCTGTTCTTCCGCTGTCACTGCCAACAGAACCACACTTCTTTCAGGTTTATTTTCATTAAATGACTTACCCAAAGCCATTAGAGCTGCAATACCACTGGCATTATCCAATGCGCCATTATATATACTATCTCCTTTTTCATCAGGCTTGCCAATTCCCAAATGATCCCAATGAGCTGTGTAAATCAAATATTCCTGAGGCTTTTTAGTTCCTTCTATCATGGCGATCACATTTTTGGACATGGCATATTTTACACTGACTTCCATTTCACTGCTAGCCTTTAGATTCATCGGCACTGCTTTGAAATCCTTTGTTTTTGCTATGGCCATCATTTCTGCGGCATCCATACCTGCCAATTCAAATAATTGCTTGGCTATAGGCAGCGTAACCCAACCTTCAAAAACAGGCTTGTATATTTCTTTTCCTCTGGAATCCAAATACAGTTTGGAAGAATTCCAACCGTTCTGAACCACGTTGAATCCATAGCCTGCAGGCTCGGTGTCATGAACAATCAAAGTTCCCAATGCTCCTTGTCTTGCTGCTTCCTCAAACTTATATGTCCACCTTCCATAATAAGTCATGGTATTTCCCCTAAACAATTCAGCATCTTCATTGCCAAATCCTGGATCATTCACCATAACCATCACTATTTTCCCCTCTACATCCAGATTCTCATAATCATTCCAGCCATATTCCGGTGCAACGATACCATATCCTGCAAATACAATCTCTACTTCTTCAAAACTAACATTTGAATCAGTCCGCTGTGTCCAGATCACATAATCTTCAAAGCCTTTCAATGATAACTTTGAAGATCCTGCATGAATAATCATTTCGGAACTTGGACTGGTTGTGATGGACATCATAGGAACATCCTGAAAGTAACTGTCTCCATTCCCAGGTAAGAGTCCCAATTTTTTGAATTCCTCCTGAATGTAATTTACAGTCTTGGTTTCGCCTTCGGTAAAAGGCATCCTGCCCATAAATTCATCCGACGATAAAGTAACAACATGCCTTTCGAATTCAGCTATTTGAGCCTGAAGCTTATCATCGCCTTTTTCCTGGCAGGATGTAGTCAATCCAAATGCAAAAGCAGCCAGAACGGATAGTTTTAAATGTTTATTGATCATATTTCTCAAGTGATTTCCCCAAAAATAACAAATATTATCATTTGCAAATTGTGGTACCTCATTTATCGTAAAGATCATCATGCAATTAGATTGGTCAATGGAAACCTTTTGGGATAATCCTTTAAACTAAGAAGTTTCAATCCAGGACTTTCTCAGACTTACTTTCTTTTAGAATCTTTGTTTGTCTGGGATTTTTTGAAGTTTTAGTTTTAACTTAGAGCATTATTCTGTCCCAACATGAAAAGAGTTTTAAAAGTAATGCTTTCCTTGGCTATAGTTTTGGCCATTGTTTACATATCTGGTCCAAAAGCCAAAATAGAAACCTTAGAAGGAGATTACCCAGTGGTACCAACAAGAATGCTTGAGCTAGAGGAATATGTCCTGAGGAAGCAAGACAGTACTGAGAACCTAAAACCAGGAAATGAAGCCAAAATTATATGGGCTGACAGCCTGAATAAAAGCAAGACCCCATTTTCAGTCATCTATATTCATGGATTCGGAGCTAGTGAAATGGAGGGAAGCCCTGTCCATAGGAAAATTGCTGAACATTTTGGTGCCAATCTTTATCTGGTAAGGTTACCGGAACATGGGATAAACAGGACTGATGCCATGAAATATTTGAGTGCTCAGCTTCTCGTAGATGAAGTAAGAGAAGCATATATGATAGGCAAAAGCCTAGGGGATTCGGTAATAGTCATAGGTACTTCCATGGGTGGTGCTCTTTCTTTGATTTTGGCATCGGAAAACCCTGATATGAAAGCCTTGGTGCTGTATTCCCCCGCTATCCGCGAAGGTGGAAATGCACTGGAGCAGTTTTTTAAACCTTGGTCAAAATTTGTGGCCGAAAACTTCCTCTTTGAAAATGGAGTAAGGTATACCCTTAGAGAAGGAGATAAAGCTAAATATTGGTCAGAATATTATCATGTCAATGGATTTGAAAGCCTTGCTGTTTTATTGAGAAGTAAAATGCTTTCCACAACATTTTCCAAAGTCAACCAACCTCTCTTTTTGGGGTATTATTATAAAAATGAAGAAGAACAGGATTTTGTGGTATCAGTCCCGAAAATGTTGGAAATGTATGACCAAATAAGCACCCCTCCTGCCTTAAAAGTCAAACAAGCCTTTCCGGAGACAGGAGATCACGTAATTGCTTCTAGTATTACTTCCAAAGATTGGGAATCTGTTTTGAATGAAACCATCCTTTTCTTGGAAAATGTGGCAAAAGTTCCACTTAGAAAAACAATTGAAGTTGGGGAACCTATTCTTGAAGCTGCTTATTAATGATCTCCAAAGTTTTTATGACCGGCTTCTATTGCCACAGACAACATATTTTGTCTGGGTGGTAATGGACAAGTGGCATGTGGTGTGTAAACACATGGTGGATTATAGGCCTTATTGAAATCCAGGATAACTTTTCCGGATTTATCAGGTCTGGATACATACATATACCTTCCACCACCATAGGTTTCTCCTCCGCTGGTTTCATCTGCAAAAATCAAGAACAACTCCTCATCTTCATCACTGGCAATTGCATCTATCCTAAAAGTTTGACCTTTGACTTGAAATTCCAGATATCCGGGAGAAGGGTTAGGAGTTGTTTGTCCAATCACATTGGTAATTGGGATTTCTTTAATAGGAATATATGGGACGAAATCGGCAATAATTCTCCATTTCAAATCTACAGGAAACTGCTCTACACCAGCAAAGCTTGTAACTTCTTTTGCCTCTAAATCCCTTAGCCTTACACCATATGCATCGGATCGTTTGATGATAACCCATTTAAGACTGCCTAATTGCAAATTTTCAGCTAAGCCGTTTTCTGGATCAAAAATCAATGTTTTTGAATCTAACTCATTGGCATTCTTTTGAATTCCAGAAACTATTGGCTCAAAATATACTTTACCGCTTTCCAATGTAAAAACACCTATCTTCTCAGGAAACTGATCACCTTCAATTTTAAAATCCATTCCATTTCCTGAGCCAAAAGTATTATCACCTTCCTCTAACCAATATAAACCCGCCAAATTAAGCCAGCCGTTCTCAGACTTCAGGGATTCCATTTGCTTTTGATGCCATTTTGCAATTTCAAGTTGGTGCTCTTCAACTGTAATTTCGTCATCATGACTACATGAAAAATGGAAAAACACCAAAATGAAGGTAATCAAGCTAAACCTTTTCATACATTGATTTTTTTAAGCATTCCAAATTAAATAGAATTTTTGAACTTCATTTTAAAAATACATGAGCAGCATGTATTCCTGTTGAATATTTTGCTTATTTGATGAATGAATCAAATCCAACCCCTTAAACCTTAAAAACATGAAAAGATATTTGTTCATTATATGCTTTTTCTTCATCGCTTCTCTTCAAACCAATGCACAGATTGATGTAGGGGCTAAAGTACCTGATGGTGGAAAATTGCTGTTTGATGGCACTTTGGAATTGCTCCATCAAAACTGGAAATATTGGGAAGGCCCAAGGTTTAAGGCAGAGATGCCGATTAAATGGGAAATTGTCAAGGATCCTGTTGATGCTGGTTTTGCCATGAGCAGCAACGATCCTGCAGCAGCAGGTGGTCTTTATGGCGCTGCTGATATTGTCACTAAAGAAGAATTCCGGGATTTTAGACTTCATGTAGAATTTTTGATCCAAAATGAAGGCGGAAACTCAGGGGTATATTTGCAAAACAGATATGAAATCCAAGTATTGGATGGGGATTATGGCCTTCATGGGATGGCTGCCATTATCAATGAGCATCTTCCCACACAACAAGCATATCATGGCTTGGGTAAATGGAATGCCTATGATATACTTTTCCGGGCAGCCAGGTTTAAAGATGGGAAATTGACTGAAAAAGCAAGAGTAACGATTTATTTTAACGGTCAGAAAATCCATGAAGACAGAGAAATCCAACAAGTCTGGGGAGGCCCTAACTCAGGTTTGGATGGAGGAAATGACGGAGGCAAAGGAATAACGGATAGACCTGGCGGAATCAAACTTCAGGCCGAAGGTCATCAAGTGCTTTACAGGAATATTTGGATACAGGAAGCAAACCTTGATGATAGGTCAACAAATTTCTGAAAACCTGAATATGCGATAATGCATACGCATTCATAAAGAATTGACTATCTTTGCAGCTTCAAAAATAAGAGCAATTCATGATTTCAGTAGATAATCTATCCTTAAAGTTTGGTAAAAGAACTTTATTCGAAGACGTCAATTTAAAATTCACTCCAGGCAACTGTTATGGTGTCATCGGGGCCAATGGCGCCGGTAAATCAACTTTCTTGAAAATTCTTTCTGGAGACCAGGACAGTACTACCGGAAGCATCAATATTACTCCTGGCCAAAGGATGGCTGTTCTGAAACAGAATCACTTCGAATTTGATGAAGTTGAAGTGCTAAGAACTGTTATCATGGGTCATAAAAAGCTTTTTTCCATTATGGAAGAAAAGGACGCCATCTACATGAAGGCGGATTTTACCGAAGAAGATGGTATTAAAGCTTCAGAGCTAGAAGCAGAATTTGCTGAAATGGATGGCTGGAATGCAGAATCTGATGCCGCTTCCCTCCTTTCCGGCTTGGGTATATCAGAAAACCTCCATTATTTGAAAATGAAGGAATTGGCCGGTAATCAGAAAGTAAGGGTACTCTTGGCACAAGCGCTTTTTGGCAATCCGGATATCCTGATTCTCGATGAACCTACCAATGATCTGGATACAGAGACCATCAACTGGTTGGAAGACTTTTTGGTCAATTTCAAAAACCTGGTTATTGTAGTTTCCCACGACCGACATTTCCTCGATGCTGTTTCCACCCATATTGTAGATATTGACTTCGGCAAAATCAGAATCTATTCAGGAAACTATACCTTCTGGTATGAGTCTTCCCAATTAGCTGCCAAGCAGAAATCTGACCAGAACAAGAAAGTTGAGGAGAAAAGAAAAGAACTTCAAGAATTTATCGCAAGATTTTCCGCCAACGTGGCCAAATCCAAGCAGGCAACTGCTAGAAAGAAAATGTTGGAAAAACTTAATGTGGATGAGATACAACCTTCCACAAGGAAATATCCCGGCATTATCTTTAAGCCTGAAAGAGAAGCTGGAGATCAGATTTTTATGACCGAGGGACTTGAATTGAAAGATGAAAATGCGATTTATTTCACGGATGTCAATATCATGGTTGACAAAGGGGATAAAATTGCATTCATCTCCAAAACCAAGCAGGCAGTCACCAAATTCTTCCAAACCATCATGGAAGATATCCCTCTTCAAAAAGGAAGTTTTAAATGGGGTGTGACCATCAATAAAGCTTATTTGCCGAATGACAACTCTAAATATTTCAATTCAGAACTGAACCTCATTGATTGGTTAAGACAATACTCCAGCAATCAGGAAGAAGCGTATGTCAGGACTTTCCTAGGCAGGATGTTGTTTACCGGAGAGGAGACACTTAAGAAGTCATCAGTACTTTCAGGTGGAGAAAAGGTAAGGTGTATGATTTCCCGTATGATGTTGCAGAATCCAAATCTTTTGGTGATGGATGAACCGACCAACCATTTGGATCTTGAATCTATTACAGCTTTCAACAATGCCATCATTGAATTCAATGGAACGGTATTGCTGAGTTCTTATGACCATGCTTTCGTACAATCTACGGCCAATAGAATTATTGAATTTACGCCAAAAGGAACGATTGACAGAAGAATGCCTTATGATGATTACTTGGAATCTGAGGAAATCAAGGCATTGAGGGAGAAGATGTATGGTTAGTAGTTGCTAGATACAAAATACAAGACATAAGACAAAAGACATAAGATTGATGTACTATGTACTAAGTACAATGTAGCAAGAGGGAAGAAGCGGGATATAGGTATTTCGGATTTTGGAAGCCTGATTTCGGAAGTGGGTTTCAGCACTTTGTTCTAAACTCTAAGGTCTAGTCCCTAACCTCTTGTTTCTTGTCTCTTGGTTCTTGTATCTTGATTCTTGGTTCTTGTCTCTTGTCTCTTGATTCAAAAATCTAATCTCTCGCTTCTCGCTTCACATGATACTTAGTACTTTGTATATGGTACTTGGTACATTTGACTCTTGCTTCTAATCTAAACACAAAAATAGCTTGCTTCTCACAGCAATCATAATTTATCTCCTGATTACAGTAGCTATAGGTGCCTGGTCTACCAAGCTGGTCAAAAATTCCAATGACTTTGTTTTGGCTGGCAGGCAGCTACCGCTTTTTTTATCTGCTTCTGCACTATTTGCTACATGGTTTGGGTCTGAAACTATCTTTGGGGCCTCTTCTGAATACTTAGAGCATGGCTTACAGGGCGTCATAGAAGACCCTTTTGGAGGTGCTTTGTGTTTGGTGCTATTTGGCATTTTTTATCTTAGGCCCATGTACAGGATGAATGTCCTAACCATTGGTGATGTGTATAAGCGCTTGTTTGGAAAAAGGGTAGAGTTTTTCGCTTCCATTTTCATGATACCTCCCTATTTTGGTTATGTTGCTGCCCAATTGGTAGCTTTGGCATTGATTTTCACTACGGTGGCGGATATCAGCATTTCAACTGGAATCATTATCAGTGCAGGCATTGTGGTATTTTATACTTTCCTTGGTGGTATGTGGGCGATTTCTATTACAGATTTTATTCAAACCACCTTGATTGTGGTAGGTTTAATATGGGTAGCCGTTTTGGTAGCGCAAAAAGCAGGAGGCATTTCTCCCATTTTAGATTCTGCACCCAAAGGAAGTTTTCAGTTTTTCCCTGAATCAAATCCTGTTTCATGGTTAAATTACCTCGGAGCATGGATGATTCTGGGCTTGGGCAGTATTCCAAGCCAGGATATTTACCAAAGGGTCATGTCTGCTAAATCCGAAAAAGTAGCCATCAGGTCTACTTTTTTGGCTGGGGGCTTTTATGTTACGATTGGCCTTCTTCCACTTTTTATTGCTTTAGGAGCAAAGTATCTGTATCCTGAGATTTACCTTGAAAACAAACAGTTGCTCTTACCTGAAATGGTGCTCCGGCATGGAGGACTTCATGTACAGATTTTATTTTTTGGAGCGCTCATATCAGCCATCATGAGTACCACTAGTTCCGGATTACTAGCCCCTTCTGCAATCATTTCAGAAAACCTTATAAGACCCTATTTTAAAGACAAATTAAAGGACAAACATTTTCTTTGGATTCTTCGCTTTAACATCATAGCAGTAGCCATTATCGCTACAGTAATGGCTCAATGGAAAACCAATATTTATGAATTGGTTGCAGGGGCATCTATCTTGATGCTTGTTTCATTATTTGTACCTTTGACAGCAGGACTTTATTGGAAAAAAGCTTCTGAAATGGGAGCGCTAATGTCTCTCGTGTTTGGAATGATCGCTTTTCTTGGCTTTTCTTCCATGGATTTACCATTCTACCCTCATTTGCCGGCATTGTTAGTAAGTGCCATATCTATGGTCTTGGGTTCTATCATCTTTCCTATCAAAAAAAATTTACATGCTACCATATCAGAAAATTAAACTGCTCAAGGGAAAAGAAATTTCTATCTACAGAAAACATCATTGGATCTTTTCGGGAGCAATAGCACAAAAAGATGAAAGTCTTCAAAATGGTGAACTGGTACAGGTTTTCAGTCAAAAAGATGAATTTCTGGGAATAGGTCATTTTCAGCATGGCTCTATCATGGTCCGACTGATCAGCTTCAAGGAAGTATTGATAGATGATGTGTTTTGGAATGAAAAAATCCAAAGTGCTTACCAAGTCAGGAAAAGTTTAGGCTTAATAGACAATCCTGAAACCAATGTTTACAGACTTGTACATGGAGAAGGAGATGGCTTACCCGGTCTGATCATTGACTTTTATAATGGCACAGCAGTTATACAAACCCATCACGTGGGCATGTTCAAACATGTCAAGGAAATAGCCAAAGCTTTGCAACATGTATATGGGAGCCAACTGGAAGCAGTCTATGACAAGAGTGCCGAAACTTTACCAAAAAATATCGGGGTTGAAAACAGGCTCCTTTTGGGAAGTCCTAGCACAAACCTGGTAAAGGAATATGGATGTATGTTTGAAATTGATTGGGAAAAAGGTCAAAAAACAGGTTTTTTTGTAGATCAACGAGAAAACAGAAACCTGCTTGCCAAATACAGTACAGGGAAAAAGGTATTGAACACTTTTTGCTACTCAGGTGGATTTTCTGTTGCTGCACTAAGAGCTGGTGCTACTGAAGTACATTCTGTTGACATCTCGGCAAAAGCAATTGAATTGACAGATAAGAATGTGGCGTTAAATTCAGATCATAACGGTAAACACCATTCTATAGTAGCAGATGTGATCAAGTATATCCGTGAAATTGATCTGGATTTTGACATCATTGTATTGGACCCACCTGCTTTTGCCAAAAACTTAAAAGCAAGGCACAATGCTGTTCAAGCATACAAGAGATTAAATGCAGAAGCTTTTAAAAGAATCAAACCAGGAGGGATTCTTTTTACTTTTTCCTGTTCTCAGGTGGTAGATAAGCAACTATTTGCTAATACCATCACTGCAGCAGCCATGGAAACAGGTAGAAATGTAAGGATTCTTCACTACCTCTCGCAGCCAGGAGATCATCCTATCAATATTTTCCATACTGAAACTGAATATTTGAAAGGACTTGTTCTTTATGTGGAATAATTAAAATAAGTCCAAAAAATCAGTTTCATAGGAAACTTTCATCAAAATGTTCCATTTGTAAACGAAATCCGATTATTTTTAAGATCAAATTAATCAATAATTATGTATATAGGTTTAAAACATTTGCATTCAGGATTGGCCTATCTGGCTTTGGCGGCTTTGGTCATCGTTTTCGTTTATGCCTTGATCGGCGCGTTGAGCAACAGGGAGTTTACAGAGAAAGATAGAAAATTTGCCTTGATTGCTTTCATTTTATCACATGTTCAACTTTTGGTTGGATTGGTGCTATATTTTGTCAGTCCACTTGGATTTTCAATCTTAAAAGGTGGAGGCGCTATGTCTGACAGTGCCGCAAGATTAACTGCGGTGGAACATCCTTTGGTCAACATCATTGCAATTGTAGTCATCACCATTGGTTATTCAAGAGCTAAAAAATTTACTGAAAGCCGGGCTAAGTTCAGATCCATTTATATGCTTTATGCAATCGGATTGATTCTGATTCTTTCCAGAATTCCTTGGACCAATTGGCTTGGATAATCTTAAAAAAACCGCTGAAGATCTTCAGCGGTTTTTTTCGAATAATGTTAATTGTCTCTATCCTTCCTTAAACCGATTTGGTAATTGTCAGGAGTTCCTTTCATATTGACATTTACAAACCTTACTCTTTTACTTTCATCTCTGAATACGATTGCATCCTCTTGATCAGGATCAATTTCATCTTTGTTTTTTCCACCGAATAATGAGCGAAAACCTACTTGTGTAACCAGCCCTAAAGGAATTCGGATAAAATAGTCCATATTCAAATCCAGACTTTGTTTTCCCGACAACTCAATAAAACCTAAACTCGAATTAATATTCATTCTTGGGATATTCAAAACCCCATCTTTGAGTTCAAAAGAATTCGACAAAGTATCAAACCTTACATTATTAAGGTTTTTGTCTTTAAAATATTCACCCATTGCCTGAAGAGGAGTAAAGTTGACAAGCCTTCCTTTAAAAACTGTCAGGCTCATCTTGGCTTCAGATTTTTCGATAATTGGGGTAAGGTCCGGATGAACCAAAAATTTACTTTCAATGGTGCCAGAAACCATCCCATGCAGATTTTCATTGATCAAATAATCCTGTCCAAAATTTTCAAACTTGAATAGGAGTTTATCGAGATCAACCTTATCAGCTACCAAGTTGCTATAAAAATAGATTTCCTTAGGATTTGAACCGTTAAAGTAACCTTTGACTCCTAAGCGACCATCTGCAGCTTTCAAAGCTAGGGTATCCAAATAGAAAAAATGGTCTGTGGTTGTTCTCCCTTTAAAAGAAACATTTTCCAACCAAAATGTATGGTAATTCAACTTACCCACATCTGCGGTAAAATCCATTTCAGAAAATGGAAGCTCAAAAATATTGAATGCTTCTTCGTGACTGCTGTCCTGTTCGAAACCTTCAAAGCCCATCAAAGCATCAAGGTCCATGCGTTCCGAATTTAGCTTGAAATAGTTCTTTGGATGATTCCTCAAAGCTTTTTCGCCTAAATAATATCCCAATTGAATATTAAAATCTGAGACACCCATTTTGCCTCCAAAATTTTCAAGCGTCAGATAATGATTTTCATAGTGAAGACGTCCTTTAAATTTTTCCAACTTCAAAGGATGAAGGCTCATTCTACCTTCTAAATGGTTAAGCCAAAGGTCAGCGGATTGGAATTTTTCCAGATAATTAAGATCCAATGCCCCTCTGATCTTCAATCCGTCAATTTCTTCCTTTTGATAATCTTTAGGCAGGTAATTTTCTCCTGCATAAGTCAAAAGATCATATATAGCCAAATGGTTGGAAACAAGATCAAATTCAAACCTACTTTTTCCTGATGGTGATTCCTGAAACCATTTTGAATAATTGTCAAGTTTACCAGAAAAATGAAAATCAGATTTATCAATTTCCCCGGTAAAATCAATCACAGCAAGATCATGATCACTGATCAGTATATCTGCATGAAAATCATGAAAGGCATGTGGGAAGTTTTGAAGCTTAGCATGAAAGTCTTCAATAAAAAATTCACCTTTCGGTAAATGCACAAAATTTTTCAATTCCCACCCGCTTGACTCAAATGCCAATTTGATTTCAAAGTCAGAAATAACTTCTTTGGTGGCAGCACTATCAAAAGCCAAAAGTTGCTCAAGATCAATTAAATTCGATACTGCATTTAATTTAGCTTTTACCATTCTATGATCACCATGCAAAATGGCAGGGAAGTCTTGGATAATTCCTGTAAATGAAAAATCAGAATCCCCAATCTGAAAAGTAGCCTTTTCTAAGGCAATGTCTCCATTAACCATAGAAGCATAAACATTGGCATCTGAAATCGGCAGATGATAATCCGGCAATGAAAACTTCAGATTATTGACAATTAACTCACTTTTAACACTGTTTTCAATGCCTGCTATCCCCGGTACTTCCATATCCACCAATTCATCAAAATCCATGTTTACAATCACCTGACCTCTAATACCTTCCAATCCCTCTATCTCAAAAAATTCACCTAGAAATCCTAAGTCTAGGTCGGCGTTAACATTGATATTTATAAAGGGATTAATGAAATCCCTGATAATCAGTTTACCTTTAAAAGTCCCCTGATCAGGTTTGGCGTTAAAATTCAACAATTGAAACTCAGATGTTTTAAGGCTTCTTTCTTCACCATTTGTATAAAAACCAACAAACCTTAAATCTTCGACTTTTTTCCCAACTGTAGGATTTAAGAAATAAGCATTGTCACAACCAAACTCAAGGGCAATTTCAGGCACATTACCATTAGCCGATTTTCCTCTCACCCTTCCTTGGAAATAAACATCGCCTTGGTTCTTATATCTTTTTAAGGCATTTCCGGTCTCGTTTGGTAAAAAAGCTGCCAATAATGAAAAATCGGACTTCTCCCCTGCTATCCGTAGGTCTAAATCAATGTCATCATCAAGATCAACCTCACCTATTAATGAAAATTGTGCTTCCTCCAGGCGCAGTTTTGAATTTCGAATCATCAAAAAAGCCTCGTTTTGATCATAATCCAATACTAAATCCAAATTGATGTGCTTTTGAGAGAAAAATGTAGGTAAGCCTTCTTCTATGATATCCAAAATCAATTCACTATCCAATTTGGCAAAAATATGATCATCCTCGATTTTTAGTGTAGCAATAACATCTTCTATTTGAGTTGAAATGACGCTTTTGCTCAATAAATCCTGAAAATCGATATGAAAATCCCTGATTTTTACTGCAGACAAATCAATTTTAATATCTTCTTCATTTACTGAGTCTGAAGGCTCATACAGCCCTTTTGCTGTAAGTAAATTAATCTTTCCATCTTCAGCTTTTTGGAGATTTAAATTACCTCCTGAAAGTTTTATGGATTTGATACGGTTTTTTCCGCTGAGCAAGTCAAACACACTAAAACCTAAATAAATATCACTTGCAAAATAGATGGTATCCTGTTTTTCTATTTTGTCTGCATAAAACACCACATCCCGAAGGTCTACAGAAATGTAGGGAAAGTTGGCAAATACTGAAATGTAGGAGTCCTTTACTTCAAGCTGTCCTTTAAAACCTTCATTTAGACCGCTAATTGCTTTCTGTGTAAGTGGCCTTTGATTCTTGTACAAAATGACAATGGAAATCAAGGGCAAAATGGAAAGAAGTACCAGGATAATTAAAACAATGCGCCACTTTTTCAGTCTCATAAAACTTATTCTCAATATTTGGGTGAAAAACACAAAAAAAGCTCATGTGGTTTTAAAGGCCAAGGAAAACCTATTTATTTTGAAAAAATAGGTAGCTTATAAAAGCGCAAAACATGTAATCAAAGGAAATCATAAGTAAACACAAGGCCAATATTAATCAATTTGAACCGGGAAAAAATCTCAAGTAAATATAACTCAACCCAACCTCGGGCTTTCAATTAGTCTTCTGTGATAATTCACCTGTCCTAAATGATAATTCAAATGACTGACCAGATGGACCATAAAGTATTCGTAAGTCATGGGGTATCCAAATTCTTCCAATGGGTATTTTCGAGAAAACCAATCTTCGGGAAATTTGAGCAGGGCATTTGAAATGGTCTGTTTGGTTTCCTCAATCTGATTTAAAATTTCATCTCTTGATACTCCTTTAAGAGAAAACTCCGCCGCTCTATTTCGGATATAACCTGTGTTTCCCATTTCTGAACCAATATAATGGTTCAGGTTGCCTATAATATGAAACGCCAAATTACCTGCTGAATTTGAAATATTTCCTGAGATCTTCCAGATATTATCTTCAACATCGTACAATTTCAATTCCTTTTTCAACTTATCTAAGTCTCTGTTAAAAAAGAAAATCAATGAGTCTTTCATACAATCCAATTTAATCTCCGAAAATAATACCTAATGATTTGGCCCCATTGACCAAAAAACTATTTGGATTTACAGTTTTATTCTCTTTTGTCGCATCTTCCAAAGGAACTGATGTAAAATCATTGTTGGTGTAGGATACCATCTTTCCAAACTTACCTTTTTGAACCATTTCAAAGGCTTTCACACCAAACATGGATGCCAAAACCCTATCGAAGGCAGTGGGTATTCCCCCACGTTGCACATGGCCAAGAATGGTCTCCCTTATTTCAACCTTCACGCCAGCTTGTTTCAATTGGTCTGAAAGGGTAAAAGCCACTCCACCTAACCGGATATGTCGCGAACCTTCCTCTGGACTTCTAGACACTACAGAGCCTTCTTTTGGCTTTGCTCCTTCGGCCACCACAATATTGACAAAACCTCTTCCCTTTTCATACCTGGACTCAATTTTTTCAACCAATTTATTGATATCGTAAGGTATTTCCGGAATCAAACAGATTTCCGCACCACCTGCTATTGCCGTATGAACCGCGATCCAACCTGCATCCCTGCCCATAACTTCCATAATCATCACCCGATGGTGGCTTTCTGCTGTTGTAACAAGTTTGTCAAAACTTTCTGTAGCTATCTGTACGGCTGTTTGAAATCCAAAAGTCAGATCTGTTCCCGCAAGATCATTGTCAATCGTTTTTGGAACACCGACAATAGGCAATCCATGATCAAATAATGCTTTGGAAATGCCCTGAGACCCATCACCACCTATACTGATGACTGCATCAAAACCTAAGTTTTTGATCCTTTCTGCAAGTTCTTTTGTCCTATCTACCAATTGAATATTCCCATGTTCGTCCTTGACAGGATAGTGCAAAGGATCAGCTTTATTGGTGGTTTTGAGAATAGTACCGCCTTTGACATGAATTCCTGCTGTTTTATTACGAGATAACTTCATAATTCTGGGAGGATCAGCCCATACGCCGTTAAATGCTTCCATGCTACCGTAAACTTCCCACTCTTTGGATTTTTTGGCACTTTTATAAATCCCTCTGATGACTGCATTTAGCCCTGGAGCATCTCCTCCTCCCGTGGCAATTAAAAGTTTCTTCATATGATAAAACAAATTCGATGTCTATGCAACTTACGAAAAACTAGATGAAAATCTATTACATAAATTATCCTTATCTTGTAGTTCTAATCAATTTTTAGTGTTACCATGGAAAAAGATATCAAGATAGCGGTATTAATCGACGCAGATAACGTGTCCTCACATCCCATCAAAGAAATGATGGAAGAAATAGCCAAATACGGAAACCCAACTATTAAAAGAATTTTTGGTGATTGGACCAAACCGCAATTGGGAAAGTGGAAAAACGTCCTTTTGGAAAATGCCATCACTCCTATCCAACAATACGGCTATACTGTTGGTAAAAACGCAACTGATTCTGCCATGATTATTGACGCCATGGATATCCTCTATTCAGAAAAAGTCGATGGATTCTGTTTGGTTTCAAGTGACAGTGATTTTACCAAACTGGCAACACGATTGAGAGAAGCAGGTATGTTGGTCATTGGAATGGGTGAAAAAAAGACACCTGAACCTTTCATCGTTGCCTGTGATAAATTTATCTATGTGGAAATACTCCAAAATCAGGAACAAGAAGTAAGCGGGGACAAATCGAAATCAAAACCAAAACCTCAGGTTGATAAAATCACTCCAAAATTAATTCGCTTAATTCATAATACCATTTCAGATCTTGCTGATGACGATGGTTGGGCATTTATGGGTGATGTAGGCAACCTGATCCAAAAAAAACAGCCTAATTTTGATTCCAGAAATTATGGTTTTCAAAAGCTCACCCCATTAATCAGTTCTATTCCTTCTTTTGAAATAGAGCAGAGAGAAAGCACAAGGGGAAGACATAAATTGATTTTTGTCCGAAATAAAGATTGAAGTATTACTTTTGTGAACCAATTAACTTGAAGAAAAGTTGATATTATCGTGAAACCTCATGGGCCTTGAACCCATGAATAATTTCAATCTCATGGAAAACAAAAAAAGAGTAGTCGTTGGACTATCAGGTGGCGTAGATTCCTCAGTGGCTGCCTATTTACTCAAAGAACAGGGTTATGAAGTCATCGGCATGTTCATGAAGAACTGGCACGATGAGACTGTTACCATTTCTAACGAATGTCCCTGGATGGAGGACAGCACTGATGCCATGTTGGTTGCTGAGAAGTTAGACATCCCATTCCAGGCCATAGATCTCAGCGAAGAATACAGAGAAAGGATTGTGGACTATATGTTTTCCGAATACGAAAACGGAAGAACCCCTAATCCTGATATCCTGTGCAATAGGGAAATCAAGTTTGATATTTTTCTCAAAGCCGCCCAAAAGCTAAAAGCAGATTTTGTAGCTACAGGACATTACTGTCAAAAGGGCGAGGTCAAGGCAAATGGGAAAACCGTGTACCAACTTTTGGCTGGAGCTGATCCAAATAAGGATCAGAGTTATTTCTTATGCCAACTTGACCAAGATCAACTCTCCAAAGCGCTTTTCCCAATCGGCCACCTTCAAAAATCTGAGGTCCGTAAAATAGCCAAAGAACAAGATCTGATCACGGCTGATAAAAAAGATAGTCAGGGTCTGTGTTTTATTGGAAAAGTCAGGCTTCCTGAATTCCTGCAACAGCAACTCAAACCAAAAAAAGGAGACATTTATGTAATACCTGAAAATCATCCTGTTTACTCCAGATCGGCTCAGATACCGGCTGGAATTGATCCGGATGATTATGATCAGGAAACATTAGACATGATATGCTTACCCTTGAAATATGAATTTAACCAGGGTAACAAAATCGGGGAACACAACGGCGCCCATTACTTCACTGTAGGACAAAGAAAAGGATTGCAGGTTGGTGGCACTGGAAAACCCCTTTTTGTGATTGCAACTGATACGAGAGAAAACATCATTTACACTGGTCTTGGAGAAGAGCATCCAGGACTGAATAGGTATGGCTTATTTGTACCCAAAAAAGATATCCATTGGATCAGGCAAGACTTGAAGCTTCAGGAAGGTCATAATGCAAGATATCAGGCCAGAATTCGTTACAGACAGCCCCTTACGTGGGCTACATTAATAATGCGGGAAAATGGCCTCTATGTGCTTTTTGATGAGCCCCAGAGAGGAATTGCTTCGGGGCAATTCGTTGCCTGGTATGACGGTAAAGAAACAATTGGATCAGGAGTAATCTCTTGAAAGTAATGCTGGAAAGTTGAAAAATAAACTAGAGATTTTATTTGAAGATGACTATTACATCGCCATCAACAAACCTGCTGGAGTGTTGGTTCATAGAACCAGCATTGCTAAAGACGAGGAAGAGTTATTGGCGGTTCAGCTTTTACGGGATCAAATAGGAAAAAAAGTTTATCCTTTACATAGAATAGATAGACCAACTTCAGGGGTTTTGCTATTTGCAAAAAGCCCTGAAGCAACCTCTCTACTCCAACCTTTGTTTCCCACTGACGCAGTCAAAAAATATTACCTTTCAATCGTCAGAGGGCATTTATCAGAAGACTATGGTATAATTGATCATCCTCTCAAGAAAAAACTGTATGGCGAATTGCAGGAGGCACAAACTGAATATTGGTCTTTAAGTAAATCCGAAATACCTTTTGCATCCTCAGTAAAATATTCTAGCAGTAGATATTCTCTGATTAAACTTTATCCCCATACAGGCAGGATGCATCAAATCCGAAGGCATATGGCACATGCAAGGCATTATGTGATCGGAGACACTGCCCATGGGGACAATAAGCAAAACAACTTTTTCAGGAAACAATTCTCCCTCAATAATATGCTGCTGCATGCATGGAAATTGGGCTTTTTTCATCCTTATGAAAAAAAATACATAGATATTACAGCATGCTTACCATCTTATTTTATTAAAACTCTTCATGATCTTGGGTTGGATTCAGTTGAGGTTAATTCCCAGCACAAGTCCTAACCAAGGTTTATTTTGGTAAATCCAGACACTTTTATTTGTATCCAATAATTTGTCCCAGCCAAGGCCCAAACCAATAGTCAGATAGTTAAATGCAATGCTTACAGCAACTCCATTTGTCCAGACGACTCCGTCATACTCAAGCTGTACTTGGTCTTTTGTAAACCATGGACCTATAAGTGTTGAGCCAAAACCAGAAAACACCCCAACAGTAAGGCCATAATGATTGGAATACCTATCAAAACTTCCGAACATATTTTGATCATACCCTAAGGTATACCAGTCAGATCGGTAACCTGCGTAAATGAGAGCGTTAAGGTTGGTGTTCAATTGAGCAGGTACTCCGGCAATACTTGGCCTGAATTTAAAGGGTATAGTGATAAGGTCAAGATCAAAATTATTGGTTTTGAAAACTTCAGGAGCAATTTTAGCTGCAGCCCTTTTTTGGGGAAAAGAAAGGTATCTCCTATTCAATGTGTCTAAATTCAAATACCCGTTTGTTTTCTTTACAGGGTATACATAAACAAATTCAGGCTCATTATCGATATAAACAGTTTCATTATTCCGTTCAAAAATATCTGAGCGGTAAATACCATCTTCCAGCTCGTAACGAACCATCTGTCTATTCGTTTGGCAAGAGACAAGAACAATCGAATAAACCGCTGATAAAAATATAAACTTAAAAAACCTCATTATTTTTATTTGCAAGTTATAAAAATTAAATCTTTGAATTATTTTCAACGGTAGCTTATTGGCTTAATATACCTGTCAAACATATTTCTTTGCCACTACTTTGAAATATTTTTATATTGGCTCACTAACTGTTCGATTATGAAAAAAACAATTTTAAGCTTATTGCTTTTGACAAGTGTGTCCTGCATACCTTCCTTTAGCCAAAAGGATAAGCATGTCATAGAAAAGAATTTCAATGAAAAAGAGTCAATATCACATTTTAGATTCCTCGCATCTGATGAGTTAATGGGAAGGGATCCAATAAGACCGGAAATAGATGCGGCAGCGAGATATATTGCAGAACAGTTTTGGAAATACGGAGCAAAAGAGATTCCTGGAGCTAATGGATATTACCAACATATTCCTTTTAGATTGTCTTCCCCGCCGACAAAAGGTGAAATCAATTTTGGAGACAAACAATTCACACATGGTACTGATTTGCTAGTCTTAGATGGATCTTCCTTGGAAGGAACCTTTGAAATGGTAGTCCTGGGTTACGGTTTGGCGGAGGACTATGAAGGCAAAAATGTAGAAGGAAAAATTGTGGTTACCAATGTTGGTGCTCCAGAAAGGCTAAATCCAGCTGATTTATTCGCAGTGGGCAGGGATAAAATGGCCTTGGCAAAATCCCACGGTGCTATCGCTTTGATGGAAATGTACAATGTGCCCACTGCTCCTTGGAACTTTGCAGTGAACTTCCTTAATAGAAGACAATTGACCATTGACAATACCCAAGGCGTAAACAGCCTTCCTTACATTTGGATTAATGATCTGAAAAATGAGCATATCAATGCCATTGGACAGGGAAAATCGAATACGGCAACTGTTCAAATTCAAGGAAAAGTCAATAAAAACATAGTAGGTAAAAATGTGGTCGCTATCATTGAAGGAACTGACCCTAAACTAAAACATGAGTATGTCATGCTTTCAGCCCACTATGACCACGTAGGTGTTGGCAGACCTAATGCAGAAGGTGATTCTATTTATAATGGCGCAAGGGATAATGCTGTAGGAACTGTAGCTATAATCAATGCGGCCAAATATTTTGCTGAAAATCCACCTAAACGCTCAATACTTCTTTGCGCTTGGACTGCAGAAGAAAAAGGCTTGTTGGGTAGTGGCTATTTCGCTGAGAATCCATTGGTTCCTTTGAACCAAATTATCTATAACCTGAATATTGACAATGCGGGCTATAATGATACTTCCATCGTGACGGTAGTGGGATTAGGTAGGACCAGTGCTGATCCTTTGATAGAAAAAGCAACGGCAATATTTGGATTGAAGTCGATTTCAGACCCTTCACCTGAACAAGGTTTATATGACAGATCAGATAATGTAAACTTTGCAAGGAAAGGCATCCCTTCCCCTACTTTCAGTTTAGGGTTTACAGCTTTTGATGAGGAAATCAGTAAACATTACCACCAAGCCTCAGATCATGTAGATAATTTTAATTTGGATTATGCTGTTAAATACTGGAAATCTTATATCCTTGCCGCCCAAAATATTGCCAATTGGAACAACAGGCCTAAATGGGTTTCAGGTGACAAGTATGAAGCAGTAAGCAAACAATTATACGGAAATTAATAAAATGAAAAACCAAGAGGCTGTCTGAAATCAGGCAGCCTCTTTTATTTGTTAATCGTATATTCAAATTTCGAATAGGCCGGATTGCCTGAAATACTTATCCCTTCAATTTCCATTTGCACAACGGTTTCGACATCATGATTATAAAACATGACTGAAGCATTGCCCAAAGAATCTGTTTGAATATAGGGCTCCCAAAATAGGGTAATACGTCTATCAGGTTTAGGGTCATTTAGATCCTTGAAATGATATTTTGGGGAATAAAACTCCCTCTCAATATGGTAACCCTTGGGTGCTAAAATTTCTTTTTTTACAGGATCAATAGGTCTTTCCGGAATACCTTTTTTGGTATAAAACCCAATTACCCCATTTGATCCTCTTGCTCCAAATATTGCGGTATCAGGCCCTTTCCAAACTGTATAGCTTTCAATTTCCATCACTGGAATTGTATAGAGATTTTCAATAGCAATCGGAATATCATCCAACATGATCAAAGGATCTGTTCCACTGTTAATCGAACCAATCCCACGGATCAAGACTTTCCAAACCTGACCATTTCCCCAAACCATGACTCCTGCGACCCTTCCCTTTACAAGGTCTAGTGGATGCTCTAAATTTTCAAGCGCTGGATTACCAGCCACCTTCATTTTAACTGATCCTTCTCCATAAATTCTGGGACCTGAATAACGTTCAATAATCTTTTTGCCTTGTACTTCAACACCTTCCAAAGCAATATCCGAATCATCAAAATTATACGCCTTTTCTATATTTTGCCTTTCAATGCTTTTTGAAACAAATGAATTTTTTTTATCTACTGATGGATGATAAGAAGATGTCCAAAGGTATTTAATGACCGGTGATTGATAGAACTGTTCTACATGAAGGGAAACAGGGATTCTCCCATTCTTTGACTTCCCTTCGAGTATTACTTTTGTGGAATCAAAATAAACAAGATCATTGATTTCAAATTCACCATTTGAAGATGCCTTTACTGTTTTTGAATCTGTGAATGGAAATAGAGACAGATACGAAACTAAACCTGCATCAGCGGGTTTTTCATTTCTATTATCTGTCAGTTTACCCTTAATGGTCAAACCCTTTTCAGCTCTGTATACTGTTTCTTTTGATTCGGCTTTTAAAAGAACTTTTATTTGAAATCTTCTCCATCCTTGGGTCATCATCAAAAAATCAAGAGCTTCTTCACGGTCGGGATTATTGGGATTAAAATAGTAACCTGGAGACTCTATATGTCCCTTTAATTCTGAAGAAATCAACAGGTTTGACTTGATATTTTCTTTATTCTCATTCTCAATGACCTGATCACTGTCAAAAACACTAAGAGAAAGATTAGCCAAAACAGGTAAGCCCTCTTTATTTTTAGCCTGTATATTGACCCTGACAGAGTCTCGTGGAGCATAAATGTACTTCTCAGTAGAAATAGTAAGGTTGATATGATCCTGATGGTCGATAAAGACAAGACGCTCGGCTAAAGGATTACCTTCTTTATCCAAGGCAGTAATTTGGGCAATTCCAGAGGGGAACTCTTTCTTTGGGATTTTGGCATACATGATTTTTTCGGACAGGTCTACACTGCTGGAAGCGCAGATTAATCCTCTGGTTTGTGCCAAAAGAAAAATTGTACCTTTCTCTAAATTATCAGAGGTCTGAATTTTTATGATGACATCTTCTGATCTTGGAGAATTGGTAACTGTCATGACAATCCCAGTATCTTTTGACTTTGGCAAAGGGATATCTTGGTTTAGACCTTCAATTTTGGCTTTGTACTGCTTCCCATTTTGAGGGATTATTGCAAAAGCACCCATACCCAACCTATTGCTTTCAAATTCAGCAATTACATTTTCACCATCCAAAATTTTACCTTTAACTACTTTTCCCAAACCATCAGGACCGGTTGCCTTAAATGCCACTTTACTCAAAACTCCATTTACCAGATCTCCTCCTTCAGGAAAAAACTGAACATCAATATCTCCCTGATGAACGGCTACATCTTCAGAAGATTCATTGTTCCAAATATTAATCTGACGATGAAAAAAATAAGACTCATCAAAATTTCTCATCCAATTTGTATAAGCCCTTATTAAGTAACTGCCAGAAGATAAGGAATCAGGCAAATCAAACTGGCCGGATGCAAAACCATCAGGTGAATACAGTTTTAAGTTTTGGATAATCTCTCCATCGCTGTTTACCAGTTCAACATAGACAGTTTGGCTGAGCAAAGAAGGTTCATGAAATGGGCCTATTGTTAGATATGATTTAAACCAAATGGTTTCACCTGATGCATAATAAGATCTGTCTACATGTAGGTAAACCTTTTCTTGTGGCATTTCTTCTAAATTCTTTTGGAGTGAAGAAATGATTCTATTTAAGATAACATCCGATGGAAAAAAAGAAGTCAAAAATACCAAAAGAAAACCAGTCAGAAATAAAAACCTACACTTATTCATAAAAATCAAAACTTACTTATTTATGTCATTTAATATAAAACACTTGGGGCTACACCCTATAAAATATTGGAGTCTTACTCAATTGTTGAAGCATTCTTATACCGAAAATACGAATGTTGATTTTTATTGTTTTTAAATTCATGAATCTTCATTATTTCAAAATCCAAACTACTTATATAAACTTACAGCAATCACTTCTAAAATCTCGGCATATAATTATCTCGCTTTTAAATTTGCTAAAAAAATAATTATGGCAGAGGTCATAAACATAATTAAACTATAAATCGCAATTGGAATGGTCATTTCAGAGTTTTTCAGTAAAGTTGCAGCGATCATAATACCCAAAGTTCCATTTTGAATCCCAGATTCAATGGAAATGGTCAACCTTTGTTTTTTAGGCAACAATAAAATTGAAGCCAAAAAAAAGCCTACCAATAAGGTCAACAAATTAAGGCTTAGCATAATAGGGCCTGACAGTATAAAAAATTCCAATATTGAATCTTTTTCCTTTAAAATGGCAGCTAAAAGAACTGCCGCAAAAATAACTGCCGAAGCAATTCTCACTGGTTTATCAGCTGAAAGTGCCAATTTAGGAAATCTATTTTTCAGAAACATACCTATGGAAACAGGGACCACAGTAACCCCTATAATCTGAATAATTGTCTCCAAAACAGGAAGAGTAATACTTCCCTCCTCCCCGAAATATTGAATAGCAAAATTGACTATTAAAGGGATGGTAACAATGGTGATAAAAGAGCTGATTGCTGTAAGGCTTATGGAAAGTGCAATATCTCCTCTTGAAAGATGGGTTATGAGGTTGGAAGTAGCCCCTCCAGGACAAGCTGCCAAGATCATGACACCAACTGCCAAAGCTCCAGTTAATCCAAAGATCTGCAAAAGCGCAAATCCAAAAATAGGTAATAAAATCAATTGATTCGTCAAACCTAAAGCTATCGCTTTTGGAAAGATGATGATATTTTTGAAATCTTTAATTGTCAAGGATAAACCCATCCCCAGCATGATAAATGCCAATGCCAAGGGAAGAAAAACAGCAGTTAAGATACTATCTTGCATAGTTTGAAAATAATACTACCTCAAATTTGACTTTAATATAGGATAATATCCCACAAAAACCATTGATCAAAATAAGCTTTGGAAAAAGTAAGAATAAGATTGCATTAAAAAAATCTGAAATCAGGATATTAAAAAGACAAACAGAATATTAGAAATAACGTTAGATACCTGTCAACTGCATGTAATTTATGAGAACCTTTACTTATTTAATATTCCTCTTATCAATGCCATTTTTGGCATGTACTAGTGAAGAGGATACTCTACCAAGAGGGACTCAATTGCTCAGAAATACGGATTTATCTTCTAACCCCAATTCAATCACTCCTTGGAACAGTATTGGCTCGCAAGGATTTAATTTAGGAGTGAGTACAGAAATTTTTAGGTCAGGGTCCCAATCAATCTTTATTGAAAACCTGGATAGCTTG
Organism: Fontibacter flavus; assembly: GCF_042432905.1. Classification (NCBI taxonomy): domain Bacteria; kingdom Pseudomonadati; phylum Bacteroidota; class Cytophagia; order Cytophagales; family Cyclobacteriaceae; genus Fontibacter; species Fontibacter flavus. Next base: position 43,368 of record NZ_JBHLWI010000030.1, read on the forward strand.
AATATCAATCTAGGAACCTGGACTCAAACTTATCGTGGAATAATTCCAAATGCAGGAAGAAGAATTTCTTTGAGGGCATATTTAAAAGGAGAAGATATTAGAACATTTGGCCCTGAAAGTAACATCTATATATCTATGCGTATGTTTCCTGTGGAAGATGATAATGGATCTACAGGAGGCAGGTTTATCAGCAGTCAATCAAGAGTCTTGGTCAATGGAACATTCGACTGGAGGCCTTTGGAGGTTTCATTAAACAGTATCCCGCCTCAGGTTGAATTTATAGTGGTCTATTTGGTCATGGGACCCAGAACGACCGGTAAAGTGTTTTTTGATGATATAACATTAAGGGTTGATTAATTTACTTTATGCCCTTTTCAGGATATTTTGCTGTCACGGTCCTACCAAAAGCCATCATTTCTTCTATTTGGTCATTCATATTTCCATTTGGGTAAATGAGAGGACCAATACCCGCTTCTTTTTTCTTATAATCCAAATATCCAATGACAACTGGAACATTGGCACCTAATGCAATATGATAGAAACCAGTTTTCCATTTTGGCGCATGACTTCTGGTTCCTTCGGGTGTTACCATAATTACCAATTCATCTGCCTCTTTCAACATATTGGTCATGGCTTCTGTATAGGTCTGTTTTCTTCCTCCGGGGATTCTCTTTCTGTCGATGGCAATTCCTCCTAATCCTTTTATTAACCATCCCAAGGGACCCACCATCACTTCCTTCTTGATGGTGAATTTAACAGGTATGTCCATAAGGTAAAAAGCAGCTCTTGCATAAAGCAAATCCCAATTACTGGTATGGGGAATAGCTATCAAAACAGCTTTTTTAAGACCTTTTGGCCAACCAATGTTAAGAGACCAACCCGTGATCCAAAATACCAACCTTGACAAAAACTTCATCATTGCTTTTTCTTCTTTTGTTTTCTTACTGCAAGGTCCATAATCCCTTGGTTATTGTCAATAAAAGAAAGTGCAGCTTCATACCCAAAGTCAAAAATATCTTTCGCTTTCTTAATATCAAAAACACCATAACGGGCTAGTCCTTGAGGTTCAATAAAATAGTCACATTTATCCTTCCTACTATAAACATTATAATTCATAGACATGATAACAGTCCTTTCAATCAGACTCTTAATGTTTTTGATATTATGCTCTACTGGCAAATGATTACAGTTTACTCCAATGATTACATCACAGATACCATCTAATGGTTCGACCGGTAGATTATTTAAAACACCTCCATCTATGTAATATTGATTAGCAATTGAGATAGGATCAAACATTCCTGGTATACAAGATGAGGCCATTAAAGGTTTGATCATTTCCCCTTCAGAAAAATATACAACTTTTGCTCTTTTAATATCAGTTGCTGCTATAGTAAGTGGTATTTGCAAGCTTTCAAAAGAGTTTTCAGGCAGATATTTTAAAAACAAGGCTTCTACAGTATCCATTTTCAGTAGCCCTGTCCAACTGATTGCCGGTCTTAAAAATTTGAAATAATTGGTTTTAATGATGATATCCAATATTTCATCAGGATTATGACCTCCAGCATACAAAGCACCAGCTATGGCTCCAGCACTACTGCCACTTATTCTATTAGGGAAAATACCATGCTGATTAAGAGCCTTAAGTACACCCAAATGGGAAATACCTCTTACTCCACCACCTGATAATGCAATTCCTATTTTTCTGTCAGAGTTCATGTAAAGAAAACTTTTGATCTAACCGAACACCTTTATCGGTCATTTTAACAGTGCAGCACTCATTTTCCGGATCATGTTCAAGAAATAGCACATATTTGTTCAATGCAGCTTCCTCTAAAAAACTCTTTTTTTCCTCCAAAGTAATTAAAGGCCTGGTGTCATATCCCATAACATAAGGCAATGGGATGTGTCCAACTGAAGGCAACAAATCTGCTGCAAAAACAATGGTATGCCCTTTATATTGGATTTTTGGTAACATCTGTTTGTCAGTATGGCCATCAACTGTAATGAAATCAAATCCTGGATATAGTGATTTTTTTTCTAAATCCAGAAAACCCAACTGTCCACTTTCTTCCATGGGCAAGATATTTTCTTTTAAAAACGATGCCTTTTCCCTGACATTAGGATGGATAGCCCATTCCCAATGATCCTTATTGGTCCAATAGTTGGCATTTTTAAAAGTCATTTCTAACCTATGGATATCAGCATTGACATACCTTACTCCGCCACCACAGTGATCGAAGTGAAGGTGAGTCAAAAAATTGTCGGTTATATCATCGAAGTGAAAGTCTTTTTCATGTAATGATTTTTCCAAGGATGCATTACCATGCAAATAATAATGGGAAAAAAACTTTGCATCTTGCTTATCTCCTATACCATTATCGATCAACACCAATTTATTACCATCTTCAACCAAAAGACAACGCATTGCCCAGGTACAAAGATTATTTTCATCGGCAGGATTTGTTTTAGACCACAATACTTTCGGAACAACTCCAAACATGGCTCCTCCATCCAATTTGAAAAAACCTGTATTGATGACGTGTAAATTCATGAGCGGCTATTCAGGAAATAAAAAACCATCCTTTCTTAATTCTATTAACTAAAATAAGAAAGGATGGATTGACTATTACTATTCTACAAAAACGCCCATAGAGCAGAATTTGTCAATTCTCTGTTCAATTCGTTTTTCAGGTTTAATCTTATCAAGTTCTTTCAAAGCTTCCAAAATGGTTGCTTTCAAAGTTTTAGCCATGGTTTTCATGTCTTTATGAGCGCCACCCAAAGGCTCTTTAATGATTCCATCCACCAAACCATTTTTTTGCATGTCAATGGCAGTCAATTTAAGAGCTTCTGCTGCTTGTTCTTTATAATCCCAACTTCTCCATAAAATGGAAGAACAGGATTCAGGGGAAATCACCGAATACCAAGTATTCTCAAGCATAAACACTTTATCTCCAATAGCAATACCCAAAGCACCACCTGATGCACCTTCTCCAATGATGATGCAAATGACTGGTACCTTAAGCATGAACATCTCTCTTAAATTTTTGGCAATAGCTTCCCCCTGTCCTCTTTCTTCAGCTTCTAGTCCGGGAAATGCACCTGGAGTATCAATTAAAGTAACGATTGGCTTACCGAATTTTTCGGCCATTTTCATCAACCTGAGGGCCTTTCTATATCCTTCAGGGTTGGCCATACCAAAATTTCTTTCCTGCCTTTGCTTTGTATTTCTACCTTTTTGTTGGCCTATGAACATTACTGTCCTACCATCTATATCACCTAGACCACCAATCATGGCTTTATCGTCTTTTACGGTACGGTCACCATGTAACTCTATAAAGTCATTCGTCATTTCATAGATATAATCCAATGAATATGGTCTATCTGCATGCCTGGATAGCTGAACTCTCTGCCATCTGGTCAAGTTTTGGAAAGTCTCTTTTTTCAAAATCTGAATTTTTTCTTCCAATGACTGAATATCGGCAGTTAAATCTATATTTCTACCTTTAGCTAAATCTTTCATTTCCTGAAGCTTTAGCTCTAAATCAGCAATCGGTTTTTCGAATTCTAATAGCATACTTGAGTATTTTGACTATGGCAAAGATAAAAAATAATTGATAAGAATAACGTTTTATTGCTGGTATATGGATTTTTGAAGGGAGGAAAAAGAATTTAAAAACATTATAAAGTACTACTATTTTTACTCCCAAAATTCAAAGTTCTTTCGGCTAACATCTTTTTATTTCACATAAAATCCCCTGGCGTACAAGTTTCCAAGGACGCTTTCTCGATGTAAATCCTTTATGCGGAAGGTTGTGCTTTTCCAGTCTCCTCTTTGGATCTGAGGATATACCAATATAAAAAGTCCCATCAATTTCTGACTCTATGATGTAAACAAAATATGACATAAAACAAAAAACCTCAGTTTTTGACTGAGGTTTTGCGGAATGGACGGGACTCGAACCCGCGACCTCCTGCGTGACAGGCAGGCATTCTAACCAGCTGAACTACCACTCCTAATATTTTATCTTTCAACTCGACTATCGCGACCTTCCCGAGTAATCGGGACAAGCATTCTAACCAGCTGAACTACCACTCCTAATTTTTTAAATTCAACTTGCCTACAGCAATCATCCAATAATCGACATAGTCAATCTGAGCGACTAAAATAAAAATCCTTTAACAGGACAATTAAATAATTTAAGCTATCACATTTGATAACAAATGCGGAATGGACGGGACTCGAACCCGCGACCTCCTGCGTGACAGGCAGGCATTCTAACCAGCTGAACTACCACTCCTAATATTTTATCTTTCAACTCGACTATCGCGACCTTCCCGAGTAATCGGGACAAGCATTCTAACCAGCTGAACTACCACTCCTAATTTTTTATCTTTCAACTCGACTATCGCGACCTTCCCGAGTAATCGGGACAGGCATTCTAACCAGCTGAACTACCACTCCTGATTTCTCCCTTCAATTAATTACAGAACAAAGTAATTTTCATAAAGGAAACTAGAATTATGGGAGTAAATCAAAATGAAGTTAAATAAAACAGAGCCCCCTGCCGGGATCGAACCAGCGACCTACTGATTACAAGTCAGTTGCTCTACCAGCTGAGCTAAGGAGGCTTTTTTTATGTTTGTTTCAATCCTTTGACTGAAATCGTGGTGCAAATATATAGGGATAGATTATACGTGCAAAAGGTTTTCAAAAAAAAATAAGGGAATATTTACTATCCCCTTATTTATGAGCACATTAAAATTCACGGAGAATTGAAAGTTTTTTCTTGAGCTTTTCAATTTCCCTCTCCGCCTTTTGAATTTTCTCATCAAATTGGTCTTTTAGCTTATCTGCTGTCTTTGATGCTGCAAAGAACTCGAGATTATTTTTCCACAAGGTTATGTTGTTTTCAAGGTCTGAAATCTGCTTGCGAATGCCATGCTCCTTTTTGTTTAAAACCCTATTGCTATTTGGGTCTGCTTGAATTTTATTAAGATTTAACCTGAACAAAAATTCATCCTTATCTCCCCCTTCTATTCCAAGGTTTTTAACATATAAATCAACTGCCTCATTAAACTTTGAAAGAATATCTTTCATGTTTTTCCTTGGAACAAAACCTATAGAATTGAACTCTACAATATATTTTTCAAGGTTTTCTTCAGAAAGCTCCTTGCTTGAAGCTTCTTCAGTAATTTTCTTACAAATCCCTTCTTTGGCCTGTAGATTTTCTTCAAACTCCTTATTTACCTGCTTATTGGCATTTCTTCTGTTTTCAAAGAATGTATCACAAGCTGATTTAAATTTATTATAAAGCTCATCCCTAACCTTTTCAGGAGTTGGACCTATTTTTTTCCATTCTTGCTGCAGACTGATCATCTTATTGGCAGTATTTTGCCAATCTGTGTTTACCATCAGCTCTTCTGCCTTTTTTATCAGTTCCTCTGCTTTATTTTTATTCGTTAATCGGATTTCATCAAGTTCTTTAAAGAAAAGGTTCTTATTATGGAAGAAATGCTTGAATAATCCCCAAAACTTTTTGTTTATTTCTTTACCAGATTCTCGAGGAACAGGACCTGAGGACTCCCATTCTTTTTGAATAGCTAAAACTTCTTTTGTTTTATTGTTCCAATCTTTAATTTTCGAAGCAGAAAAGTCTTTAAAACCCTCAAGCTTCTCAATTAAGTTTTCTTTTTTTACCAAATTGACTTTTAAAACTTCTTTTTGGCCTTCATAAAATTCTTTTCTTTTATCATAGACAGCATCAGAAGCTGCCTTAAATCTTTGCCATAGACTTTCTTGTTCATCCCTGGGAACAGGTCCTATATGCTTGAATTCCTCATGAAGATCATTCAAGGCCTTGATAGCTTCTTTCAGGTCTTCAATATCAACCAAAGCTTCTGCCTTTTCACATATTTCTGTTTTTTGCTCAAGGTTTTTCTTCCGGTCAAGTTCTTTTAATTCAAAGTAAATACTCCTATTGTCATAAAACCTATCCATTAAAGCATTGTAAGATGCCCAAAGGTTTCTGTTTTGGGCATTTGGTACAGGCCCTATGCTTTTCCACTCTTCCTGAATCTGTTTAATGGTATTGATACTATGAGTAGTTTCTTCTCCATCAACCAACTCCCTTAATCTGTCCAATATCTGATTTTTGGCATACAGGTTTTTTTCTTTTTGCCTTTCTTGTTCTCTCAAAAAATGAGCTTTTTTCTCCCTGTAATCATTGTAGGTAGCAAAAAATATTTTGTCCTCATCTGTAGTCCTATATTGAAAGTCATCGGCATTCCCTCCAGTATTCACAAAATCCTGGAGGGCTTCATCCTTTTCCTTGTTGAAGATTTCATCAAAATGAGATTTGATATCAGCCACAGAGGATTCAATTTTACTAAGATTGCCTTGGTTTATAAATTCTTTAAGTGCATGAATCAATTCAGGTTTAGTGAAATTTGAATAATCCACTTCCTCCTGTTCTTCTTCTTGGGGCGTATCCTCCTCTTCGCTAACCTGTTTATTTTTTTCTTGTTCGATTTTACCTTCAACCTGATTTTCTTGCTGGCCTTGGGTCACCTTGTCCTCTTCAGACATTTCCTTATCCTTATCCATAATTGTTTAATACTTTAAAAGCTATTCAAACAAAAGTAATAAATAGATTTAATTTAATCTTGGGTCAATTGGATAATTTGCCAATTGCTGATATTCTCCACCCATATTTTTCAGAATATTCCTCCATAATTCTTCAGGAGAAGATGAAAAAATACTTTCGCTATCCATATTTTTACAAACTATCCACGTGTTTTCTTCAAGTTCTTGATCAAGTTGCCCTACAGACCAGCCAGAATAACCGATAAAAAATCGTATTTTGTTATGGTCCAATTTGCTTTGCTTCATTAAATTGAGCAACAGATCAAATTCACCGCCCCACCAAATCTCCTCACCTAAAGAAATACTTGAGTCAAACAATCTTTCCCCTTGATAGATAAAATGAAGGGTGTTTTGTTCTACCGGACCTCCTACATAAACATCATTATCAAGCGTTTCTATATCGTCTATAAGCTCATTGAGCTTTAAGATCGATAACTTATTCAGAACAAGACCAAAAGATCCATTCTCATTATTTTCACAAACCAAAATCACAGACCTTACAAAGTTTTCATCCTGCAAAAATGGCTCTGATATCAAAAGATATCCGGGCTGGGGAGATATATTCATACTATTGCTCATAAATAAGAATTTCTTATGGCTTTAATTTATATCTAAATTTTTTAAATACAATAAGTGTGATAATTTTATAATAAAAAGATCAATAAACATGAAAATATCTGATATCAGAATAGACTATTCTCTAAAATCTTTGGATGTTACAGATGTCCAGGATTGCCCAATTGAACAGTTTAAAAAATGGTTTGGAGAAGCTCTAGAAGCTAAGGTTATAGAAGTCAATGCCATGAATTTATCTACTGTTCAAAGTGATGGAAGACCGAATGCAAGAATTGTCCTATTAAAAGGTGTAGATTCAGGATTTGTTTTTTTTACCAATTATCAAAGTAAAAAAGGTCTGGAATTGGAAGTAAACCCGAATGTTGCAGCCACTTTTTATTGGGCAGAACTGGAAAGGCAAGTCAGGATTATTGGAAGTGTAGAGAAGGTAACTGCTGAGGAATCTGATGAATATTACTTTTCCAGACCTTATAGCAGTCAAGTTGGTGCTTGGGTTTCACCTCAAAGCCATGAAATAGAAAACCGCGACTATCTAGCCAAAAAAGAAAGCGAATATCAACAAAAATTTACACCTGAAACTATTACAAGACCAGAACATTGGGGAGGTTACAGAATCAATGTTTCTGAAATTGAATTTTGGCAAGGAAGACCTAGCCGATTACATGACAGGATATTATACCAAAAAGACAAGCTTGGCAATTGGAAAATCAGCAGGCTCGCCCCATAAAAAAACCCACCTAAGTGGGTTTTTTTATGCTTCAAAGATCTTACTATTTTAGATCAAAGAGATTATCAACACCAATCATTCTTTCTACAGTGAATCCTTCACCATATTTCACCATTATGCTATGCCCGTATTCTTTGGCTCTGGCTTCAATAAAATCCAAAAATCCTTCTGAAGAAATAAAACTTTCAGGCTCTTGGCTGTTAGGATCATAAAACTGAGATCTAAAAGCCTTTATACTTTCAATTTTTTTATCCCAATAATCTGTAATATCCACAACAAAATCAGGCTGAATATAATTATTCTGAATATAGTGATAGACATATTTTGGTCTCCAGGCTTCTTGCTCCTCCCCATCTAAAAAAGTTTTAATTTTCCTAAGCCCACTCATAAAGCATGCATGAGAGGCCAATAGAGCACCTTTACCATGATCTGGATGACGGTCACTTACGGCGTTAGCCAGAACAATCTCAGGTTTATATTTTCTGATTATTTTAATAATTTCTACCTGATGCTTTTCATCATCCAAAAAATAAATATCCTTAAAACCCGCATTTTCCCTTGCTGATAAACCTAATATTTCAGCTGCCTTAGCGGATTCCTTTAACCTGAGTTCTGGAGTACCTCTAGTACCCATCTCCCCCTTTGTTAGGTCTAATATACCTACCCTAAACCCTTTTGCTATATGAGAGGCAATAGTACCTGAACAAGCTAGTTCTGCATCATCAGGATGTGCTGCAATTACCAATATATCAAGTTTCATATGATCTTTTTTTTAATTATCTAATTCTCAACCTCTGCCCCACTCTCAATACACTATTTGTTGAAATATTGTTCAATCTTGTGATTGTACTTACTCTTACACCATACCTTCGAGCAATGATGCTTAGGTTTTCTCCACTTCTAACTCTATGGTAAACCGACTCCTGTGTTTTAACTACATGATCAAAACTTGCAGATGTAATCATATAAATATCAGATTTAAGCCGTCCTACATTGAAGTCAAACAATTCCGTTGGATTAATTGACAAACCTTGGTATCTCACTTCATAATGTAAATGTGGACCAGTACTTCTGCCAGTACTTCCTCCGAGGCCAAGAACATCTCCAGCCTTAACCTCTTGGCCAACATCAACCATTATTTTTGACATATGACCATACAATGTTTCCAGCCCGTTTTTATGCCTTACGACAACATAATAACCATACCCGTTTCGATCATATGAACGAATCCTTACTATCCCGTCAAAAGTACTATAGATAGGATCCCCTGTTCTCAATTTCAAATCAGTTCCGTGGTGCCACCGATATCTTCTAAATCCAAACTCAGAAGTTATCTGGGTCTGGTCCAATGGTAATTTCCAATCTGTACCAAAAAAAGTATCGTATAATTTCACATAAACTGTATCCTTAAAATCTTTCGGATTAAAATCATAGATATTGATTTTTTTACTATCCCACGCTGAATAATATTCAAAGGCAGTAACCCAAATACTATCAATCAATATTTGCTCAGAGATTTGTACCAACTGATTTGTAGGTGCCCAAACCATTGAAAGGGTATCTTCCGAGACAATACTCAGTCTCTTTTTCAAATTCACGTAATCTTTATACAACAATGAATCTGTTTCTCTTGTCAAGTCCTGAAGATATTTCTGAGGATCAAAAAGTCTGATATCCCTCAAAAGAGGATTATTAGCAGGCGTTGTGGTCTGTTGCTTGGGCTTTTTGATGATTTTTGGAAAAACTTGTGCATGGGCACCATAGGAACCCATGCACATGAAAAATAATAGTAAAAACTTTAAAACTTTTAATTTCATTATCGCTAATTATGACAATTCTCTAGCGGCCAAATACCTTTCAGCATCCAATGCGGCCATGCAACCTGTACCTGCAGCGGTAACTGCTTGCCTGTAAATATGATCCTGAGCATCACCACAAGCAAACACCCCTTCTACATTTGTTCTAGTACTGCCAGGAATTGTCTTAATATAGCCATTTTCATCCATATCAATAATATTGCTGAAAATATCAGTATTAGGCTGATGTCCTATAGCGACAAAGAATCCGGAAATTTTATATTCCTTTTTCTCACCTGTCTTATTATTTAGGACACGCATTCCTTCAACTTCATTTTCTCCAAGAATTTCGTCTGTTTCTGAATTCCAGAGAATTTCAATTTTAGGATTATTCATTACACGTTTCTGCATAATCTGTGAAGCTCTCATTTCATCTCTTCTGACCAACATATAAACTTTGGAACAGATATTAGCTAGATAAGAAGCTTCTTCACAAGCAGTATCTCCCGCACCTACAATTGCGACATCCTGCCCTCTAAAGAAGAAACCATCACAAACAGCACAAGCTGATACACCTTTACCATTTAGCCTTTCTTCACTTTCTATTCCCAACCATTTGGCAGATGCTCCTGTAGAAATGATAACAGTATCAGCATGGATCTCAATTTGATCATCAACAAATACTTTGTGCGGATTTCCAGAAAAATCAACTTTTGTCACCATTCCATATCTCACCTGAGTTCCAAATCTCTCAGCCTGCTTTCTAAAATCTTCCATCATCTCTGGCCCCATGATACCATCCGGATAACCTGGATAATTTTCAACATCTGTTGTAATCGTCAATTGACCACCTGGCTGGCCTCCAGTATATAAAACAGGGTTTAAACCTGCTCTAGAGGCATAAATTGCAGCAGTATAACCTGCAGGTCCTGACCCGATAATCAAAACCTTTACTTTTTCTATTTCAGAAGACATTCGATTGTTTTTTTAGGGTTAGCAAATTTTGTTAAAATACTATTTACAACAAAGATTAAACTTGTTAAAATTCCCTAATTGAATAAGAATTGATGAGTATCAAGCTCATAATTTATCATCCATAAGGATCAAGTTTCTTAGTTATAATATACAAAAAAAGGGGAAAATTCCCCTTTTTATATGTAACCTAAGGCACTCAACTTGAAATTAACCAAGATATGGCTTTAAAGTTTTACTTCTTGAAGTATGTCTTAACCTTCTGATAGCCTTTTCTTTAATCTGCCTAACCCTTTCTCTTGTCAAATTAAACTTCTCTCCTATTTCCTCAAGGGTCATTGCATGTTCACCGTTTAAACCGAAGTACAAAGTAATCACATCAGCTTCTCTTGAAGTAAGGGTAGATAGTGCCCTTTGAACTTCTTTTCTCAATGAATCAGTCATCAGACCATCATCAGGTTTTTCATCACCATCATTTTCAAGCACATCCAACAAGCTGTTCTCTTCACCTTGAACAAATGGAGCATCCATTGATACGTGTCTACCAGAGATCTTCATGGTGTCCACGACTTCACCGGCAGTTACCTCTAAAACTTCAGCAAGTTCTTCAGGAGAAGGCTCCCTTTCAAATTTTTGCTCAAGCTCTGAGAAAGTTTTGCTTATTTTGTTCAACGATCCAACTCTATTTAATGGTAACCTAACAATTCTTGATTGTTCGGCCAAAGCCTGAAGAATGGATTGTCTGATCCACCATACAGCATAGGAAATGAATTTAAAACCTCTGGTTTCATCAAACCTTTGAGCTGCTTTGATCAAACCTAAGTTTCCTTCATTGATCAGATCTCCAAGAGAAAGCCCTTGATTTTGATATTGTTTGGCAACAGAAACCACAAATCTTAGGTTGGCCTTGGTCAATTTTTCCAATGCTAATTGGTCACCTTCGCGAATCCTTTTAGCCAAAACCACCTCTTCGTCTGCGGTAAGTAGGTCAACTTTACCAATCTCTTGAAGATATTTATCAAGTGACTGGCTTTCTCTGTTGGTAATCTGTTTGCTAATTTTTAGCTGCCTCATTCAAGAATATTTATTTTTTCAGTTAAGACTCAATTTATAACAGAAATCCATTCAAATAAAGTTCAAAGTAATGAATCACTTCAAAACTTAATCTTTTTTGTCGGATTTTTCAGGTTTTGGCAACAAAACTTTTCTAGAAAGTTTGAACTTACCTGTCTTTTTATCGACATCAATAAGTTTAACCATAATTTCCTCTCCTGGTTCTAGCACACCTTCCATATTTTCAAGTCTTTCCCACTTGATTTCAGATATATGCAATAAACCATCTTTGCCTGGCATAAATTCTACAAACGCACCAAATGGCATAATGTTTTTAACCTTACCGGTATATACTTCGCCAATTTCAGGTTGGGCAACGATTGCTTTGATTCTTGAAATGGCACCATCCATAGAAACCTGATTATTGGAGAAAATATTGATCTTACCCATATTATCTTTCTCTTCGATAACAATCGTAGCTCCTGTATCTTTCTGGATTTCTTGAATCACTTTACCACCTGGACCAATGACAGCACCAATCAATTCTTTTGGTATTGACATGTTGAAAGATCTAGGTGCATGCGGTTTCAAGTCCGGTCTTGGAGCATCCAGCGTCTTAGTGATTTCATTCAGGATATGAAGTCTGCCTTCCCTAGCTTGGTACAAAGCTTCTTTCAAAACACTGTAATCCAAACCTTCTACCTTAAGATCCATCTGACATGCAGTAATACCTTTTGAAGTTCCTGTCACTTTAAAGTCCATATCACCTAAGTGATCTTCATCTCCTAAAATATCGGAAAGGATAGAATACTTACCCGTTTTGGCATCAGATATCATACCCATTGCAATACCAGTTACAGGAGCCTTAATCGGTACACCTGCGTCCATTAAAGCTAGTGAACCGGCACAAACTGTCGCCATTGAAGAAGATCCGTTTGATTCCAGAATATCTGATACGACACGTATAGTATAAGGGTTTTCATCATCTTTTGGCATTACTTTTTTCAAAGCACGCATTGCCAAATTTCCATGGCCTACCTCTCTCCTGCCCGGTCCTCTATTAGGCTTCACTTCACCAGTTGAGAAACCTGGAAAATTATAATGAAGGAAAAACTTATTATAGCCGGAAATCATGGCACCATCTATCATTTGTTCATCCAACTTGGTACCCAAAGTACAAGTAGTAATGGACTGGGTTTCCCCTCTTGTAAATACAGCCGAACCATGGGCAGATGGTAAATAATCTACTACCGACCAAATGGATCTGATTTCATCCAACTTTCTACCATCCAACCTTTTCTTTTCATTCAAAGTGAGATTTCTCGCTGCTTCTTTATGAATTTTTGCAAAATAAGGACCTATCAGAGAGGCTTCGAAACCATGCTCTTCTCCAAGGCTTTCTACGAAAGCATCTTTGATGGCTTTGATTGCTTCAGATCTTTCGTTTTTATTCGCTACCAATTTGCTGACTGATGCATAACATTTGTCATAAAGCTCCGCATGCATTTTTTCGAACAATGCTTTATCGGACTTCTCATGGACATATTCCCTTTTTGTCTCTTTGCCAACCATTTTTGTCAGTTCTTTTTGAACTTGACAATGTCTTTTGATTTCTTCATGGGCAAACTGAAGCGCTTCAACCATTTCGTCTTCAGAAATTTCATTGGCTTCTCCCTCTACCATGAGGATATAATCTTCTGATCCAGCAACAATAAATTCCATGCTTGCTACCTCCAATTGATTTGGAGTAGGATTGACAACCAATTTGCCGTCAATTTTAGCCACTCTAACTTCAGAGATAGGGCCATTAAAAGGAATATCAGAAACTGCTAAAGCTGCAGAAGCGGCTAATCCAGCCAAACAATCTGGTAAAACTTCGCTATCCGCAGACATCAGGGTAATATTTACCTGAGTATCAGCGTGAAAATCATCTGGAAAAATCGGTCTAATTGCTCTGTCAACCAAACGGCTGATCAAAATTTCATAATCAGAAAGTCTTCCTTCTCTTTTTAGGAATCCTCCGGGAATTTTACCTGAGGCTGCAAATTTTTCTTGATAATCAACTGATAAAGGGAGAAAATCAACTCCTTCTAATGCTTCTTTTTTCGAAACAACGGTAGCCAGTAACATGGCATTCCCCATACGCACAACAACTGAACCATCAGCTTGCTTAGCCAATGCACCGGTTTCGATGGTGATTTGTCTTCCATCCTCAAGTTGGATGGTTTTGGTGATTAAATTAGGTAACATAGTAATTTGTTAAGAATAAATGTAGTAAAGATTTAAAAGTAAGGTCTAATATCAGGGGGAAACAAAAAAGTAAGGTTCTCACAAAGAGAACCTTACATTGAAATAATGTTTATTTACGTAATCCAAGCTCTGCGATAATTGCTCTATATCTCTCAATATCATTCTTGATAAGGTAGTTTAGCAATCTTCTTCTTTTACCAACCAACTTCATCAAACTTAATCTTGATGTATGGTCTTTTTTGTTGGATTTCAAATGGTCAGTCAAATGCTGAATTCTGAAAGTAAACAACGCAATCTGCGATTCCGGTGAACCTGTGTCAGTTTCAGATTTTAACCTGCCATGATTTTTGAATAACTCTGCTTTTTTCTCTGAAGTTAAATACATGTCTAGTTAAATTTATTGTTTTAAAACAGCCACAAAGTTAAAACCTTTATTTTGAATTTAAAAATGACCTTCAGGTTTTAGAATATTTTCTTTTAAACCAAAGTTGAATTTTTCTGAAAAACTCCACATATGCATCTGCTTCAAATAAGCGGGCATCCTTCCTTGCCTGTTTCAGAAAAAATAAGCCAAACGGTAAGAGTACCAAATTAGAAAACCAAGTTCCGAATAGGGGGTCTGTAACTCCCTCCTTTGCCCATTTCTCCCCGGTGATAGTTAACATATAAAAGATGATGAAAAAAATAATGGAAACAAGCACTGGCATCCCCAAACCGCCTTTTTTGATGATTGCGCCTAGAGGTGCCCCAATCAGAAACATTACAATACAAGCAAATGCAGTAGTATATTTCTGATAAATAGCAATCTGATATCGTCTATGTTCTCTTTCAAGATTGTCTATTTCCCTGAGTTTGTTGTTGAAATTATTCTTAATTGTCCGGGCATTATTCATTGCCACTGTCGCCGCCCTAGATTGATAATTGCCTTTCGTAATCAATGAATCTAATTTCTCCTTGAATTCTGGCGAGAATTCTGTAACCTTTATAACTGGTTTAATAACTTTCCGTAAAGAATCTTCAGCTGATGCTATCCTAGCAGTATTCATTGCTGTTGTAGGACCATTTCTAAAAGGTGTTTTAGGTACAGTGACAATATCAGTTGCCTGAACTGAATCTGCAGCAATCATTTTCAATGTGTCATTTGAAAGTGAACTAACGTCTATTTCCTTGACTGCATTAATAGATTGGCCGGAGTTAGTTAATTGGTTTCTTTTACGCTCTTCAGCCTTGATTGACTTTAAAGAATCATAAATTATTTTTTTCTCTGCAATATCCTTAGGCGGGGAAATTCTTTTATCCCTCCCAAAATAAGTGTAAGAACTCTCGGTGGTTAAATAATTATAATAAACTATGGAATTAACTTCAAAAGCCATTGAGTCTAATCCATCCCTTAACTGGGAAATATTTTTTATAGATCTATTTGTGGACCAGAGGTCTTCAGGTGTTCTATTGAGTTGGAAAGATTCCAGATTAAAAACTATTTGATTCTCTGAAAATCTCGTTCTACTAAAATCAACAGGTTTTTCATTAATTCCTCTTTGGCTTCTTGATTCTTTGTAACTGACGCCATTATAAAGCGTCAATCGCATATACCTATCATTGAAAAAAGGCTCCATCCTGCCTGAATCGGCCAATATCACATTGATATTGCCTTGTCCTTCTGTGTGGTCATAAATGATTACATCTTTTAACCGGACATCATCCAGCTTTTGATTGACTTTAATACTGTAATTAGGTATTCCTGCATAAAAGACACCTTCCTTTATATCCAATGCCGGGGATTTCATCCTGATATCATAGAGAAGGCTGAAAGTCTTGAGGTTGACCTTGGGAACAAGATAGTTATTGGATAGAAATGCAAGTATTGTCAGGATCACTACAAAAACACCGATAGGCCTTAAGGTCCTTAACAAGGAAATCCCACTGCTTTTAATGGCTGTAAGCTCAAAATGTTCTCCTAAATTGCCGAAGGTCATCAATGCAGATAAAAGTACTGCCAATGGCAAAGCCATTGGTGAAATACTGATTACAAAATAGGAAATCAGCTCCATATAAATCATAAAGCTCAAGCCCTTTCCGAATATTTCATCGAAATACTTGAGCATATTCACGGTAAGCAGAATAAAATCCACTACCACAAAGGTCAAAAAGAAGGGTCCTATAAAAGACCCTAATATAAGCTTATCAAGTTTTTTCATCCAGAAACCAGGCCGTAATCAATTGATACGGCAAAGTTGACAATAATATTCAAAATTTCTTTAAAAATCCGAGTTAACCTCCTATCATTTCTTTAAGATTATTGACTAAGTTTTCCCAAATAGACTCCAGTTCCTCATCATCATAAGAATCACTGTAATCAATCACCTTCAGAAATAAGGTTTGAGTCAACTCATTTTCCTCGATTTTAAATTCAATATATGAGTTATCGGTTTCATCAGGATTATTTGGGTCAAAAAACTCAAATTTCACATGATAATTTCCTCTCAAGGATACTATTCTCCCATAATGCTCCTCTCCATCATAATGAAAGATATAATCTTTATCTTCATTTATAGAAACATCGTCAGCAAACCATTCAGCAAGTCCACTTGCTGTACTCAAATAGGGAAATAGAATTTTCCTTGAAGTATTGATTTGATAATCAGCAACAAACTTGTTTTTTACCATTTTATTCTAATTTTTGTTCATAAAAAATCACTTTTTTTACACCAAATTACTTGCAATTAATGAAGTAAGCCAGCATATTTGCATTCCCATTTGGCGAGGTAGCTCAGTTGGTTAGAGCGCAGGATTCATAACCCTGAGGTCAGGGGTTCAACTCCCCTCCTCGCTACTCACAAGCCCCTCTTTTGGGGCTTTTTTTATTTAACTCTTTAATCTATGTACTGCGTTTACGTTCTCTATTCTTTTTCCGCAAACAGACTCTACACTGGTATGACCACTGACCTTATCACAAGGTTCAATTTCCATAATTCCAAATCTACAAAAGGCTTTACCCTCAGATTCAGACCTTGGTATTGTATACATACCGAGTTCTTTGACTCAAAGAAGGATGCACTACTAAGAGAAAAGGAACTCAAATCAGGAAAAGGAAGGGAATGGATAAAACACCAAATTCTTCCTAAATTCCTTTAGCGCTGGATTCATATCCGCCGCGGCGGACAGGGTCCCGATAGCTATCGGGATCCCCTCCTCGCTACTCACAAGCCCCTCTTTTGGGGCTTTTTTATTTAACTCTTTAACCTCTATGTTCTGCGTCTACGTTCTCTATTCTTTTTCCGCAAACAGACTCTATACAGGTATGACCACTGACCTTATCACAAGGTTTAATTTCCACAATTCCAAATCTTCAAAAGGCTTTACAACCAGATTCAGACCCTCAAACTGGATTCAATAACCTTTCAACAAAAACTCATGACATCAACTGAAGAGTTTTATTATTAAGGAAAATGTAAAACCTGAAAATGCTGTCAATTTGCATGTTTTACCTTGGGTAATCCGTTCTTTTGTAATATAGTAAAATTTGAGAAATAGACACTAACCGGATAAAAAATTGGGCATAAAAAAAGCCCTGAATATTCAGGGCTAATTTAAAGTAAGGTTGTGCCTTTCTTACTTTACTTTTTCAACTACAGCTTTGAATGCCTCGGGATGATTCATCGCCAAATCAGCAAGAACTTTTCTGTTCAATTCGATATCAGCTTTCTTCAACATTCCCATAAATTGTGAATAAGAGATGCCATATTGTCTGGCACCCGCGTTGATACGCTGGATCCATAGGGCTCTGAATTCTCTTTTCTTAGCCTTTCTGTCTCTGTACGCGTACTGTAAACCTTTTTCATACTTGTTTTTGGCTACCGTCCAAACGTTTTTACCTCTTCCGAAGTAGCCTCTTGTTGCTTTTAGGATTTTTTTTCTTCTTGCTCTAGAAGCAACTGCATTTACTGATCTTGGCATAGTTTTAAATTTTTTGACTCTAGGTGCCTCTCGGACTTAATGAACCTCAGCGTCTGGTGAATAAATTAACCTTATTAATTTGTTTGAAAGAATAAGAATCAGATTATCCGATTCTCAACATTGCTTTTACTCTTCCTTCATCTGACTCATGAACCATTCCCATTTGAGTTAGATTTCTCTTTCTCTTGGTAGATTTTTTGGTCAGGATGTGGCTTTTGTAAGCATGCTTCCTTCTGATTTTTCCGGTTCCAGTCAACTTGAACCTTTTTTTCGCACTTGATTTTGTTTTTACTTTAGGCATAACTGTATTTGTTTGTTGAAAATTATTTCTTAGCTGATTTAGGAGCTAGAAAAAGGAACATTCTCTTTCCTTCTAACTTAGGCAACTGCTCTACCTGAGCATAATCCTCCAACTCCTGCGCAAACCTCAATAACAACATCTCTCCTCTTTCCTTAAACACAATTGACCTTCCGACAAAATGGACATAAGCTTTAACCTTCGCCCCTTCCTTTAAGAAGTTAATCGCATGCTTCAACTTGAAGTTGAAATCATGGTCATCTGTATTTGGACCAAACCTAATTTCTTTCAAAACAGTCTTGGAAGCATTGGCTTTAATTTCCTTCTGCTTTTTCTTCTGCTCGTACTTAAATTTGGCATAATCAATCACCTTACAAACAGGTGGATTGGCATTGGGAGAAATTTCTACGAGATCAAGTTCATTTTCCTCAGCGAGTTTTAGTGCCGCAGATAGTGATAGAACAGCATTTCCTCCTTCAACGAAATCTCCTACTATCCTTACTTCTCTTGCCCTAATTTTTTCATTCACCTTATAGGGTTCTTCTTGTCTCTGTCTGAACGGTGTTTTTCCTTTCAAAATTAATATGGTTGTTTTAATGAAATTGCGTGCAAATATCGGAATAATTTTGAGATTTAAAAAATCTCCTACTTTATACCTTAATAATTTAATTTTTTAATGAACCCTCAATGATTCCTTTGAAATGAGTCACAAACTCCTCAGGAGTCAATGAACCAAAATCACCTTCTCCATGCTTCCTTACGGATACTTTTCCTTCAGCCTGTTCCTTTTCACCCACAATCAACATAAATGGAACCTTCTTGACTTCAGCATCACGGATTTTTCTGCCAATTTTTTCATCCCTATTGTCGATGGCACCTACAATATCATGCTCTTCCAATAAGGTCTTGATTTCTTCAGCATACTCGATGTATTTTTCTGAAATAGGAAGGATGGTTACCTGGTCTGGAGACAACCATAATGGGAAGTTACCGGCGCAATGCTCTATCAGAACTGCCACAAATCTCTCCAAGGACCCAAATGGTGCCCTGTGAATCATGACAGGACGGTGCTTCTGGTTATCAGATCCTATATATTCCAATTGAAAACGCTCAGGCAGGTTATAATCCACCTGTATGGTTCCCAATTGCCACTTTCTTCCTAAGGCGTCCTTCACCATAAAGTCCAGCTTTGGACCATAAAAAGCTGCTTCTCCCAATTCTGTCACAGTCTGAAGTCCTCTTTCAGCAGCTGCTTCAATAATGGCAGATTCGGCTTTGTTCCAGCCTTCATCAGATCCAATGTACTTTTCTTTATTTTCCGGATCTCTTAAAGAAACTTGAGCGGTATAATCATCAAAACCCAATGCCTTAAATACATACAATACCAAGTCTATTACCTTGATAAATTCTTCCTTGACCTGATCCGGTCTGCAGAAAATATGGGCGTCATCCTGGGTGAACCCCCTCACCCTGGTCAGGCCATGGAGTTCCCCACTTTGCTCATATCTATATACAGTTCCGAATTCAGCATAGCGAATCGGTAAGTCTTTGTAGGATCTTGGTTTATGTTTATATATCTCACAGTGATGAGGGCAGTTCATCGGCTTTAGCAAAAACTCTTCACCTTCATTTGGAGTAGCTATTGGCTGGAAAGAATCTTTGCCATACTTCTCATAGTGCCCTGAAGTCTCATACAATGCCTTATGCCCAATATGTGGAGTGACTACCTGCTGATACCCGGATTTATCCTGGGCACGCTTCATGAAATTCACCAATCGTTCCCGTAAAAGTGTACCTTTTGGCAACCATAACGGTAAACCCATACCTACTTTTTCAGAAAACGTAAACAGTTCTAATTCCCTACCCAGTTTTCTATGATCACGTTTTTTCGCCTCCTCCAACATATGCAGGTATTCCTGTAATTCTTTCGCCTTTGGAAAAGTGATGCCATAGATTCGGGTAAGCATTTTATTTTTCTCATCCCCTCTCCAATAAGCACCTGCAATGTTCAATAACTTCGCTGCTTTTATAAATCCAGTATTTGGTATATGCGGTCCACGGCAAAGGTCAACGAAATTTCCCTGCTCATAAAATGTGATGGTACCGTCCTCCAATCCATCCAAAAGGTCTAACTTATATTCATCACCTTTCTCCTTGAAGTAGGCAACAGCATCTTTTTTGGAAACATCTTTGCGGATGTAGTCATTTTTTTGCTTGGCCAATTCCATCATTTTGGCCTCTATCTTCTCAAGCTCGGCACCATCCAAAGATTTGTCACCAAAATCCACATCATAATAAAAGCCGTTTTCAATTGGAGGCCCGATCCCGAATTTGATTCCTGGATAAAGCTCTTCCAATGCTTCAGCCATTAAGTGTGCTGAAGAATGCCAAAAAGTGTTTTTGCCTTCTGCATCATTCCATGTCAATAATTGAACTGTTGAATCTTGCTGAATTGCTCTACTGGAATCCCAAACTTCTCCGTTAACTTTTGCGGCAAGTACGTTTCTGGCCAAACCCTCGCTGATACTAAGTGCAATCTGTAGCCCTGAAACTCCTTTTTCATACTCCCTAACGGAACCGTCAGGAAGGGTAATCTTGATTTGTTGGTTAGACATTTAAAATTTTAAATAAATGAAACATGACATCTATACAAACAGATGCTTTTAATTAATTGCAAATATGCAAATTCATAGTCGCTTTCGAAAGATTTAGCAAAAATTGACACTTAATTTTTAATATTTTGAAATTATCAAAATGCATTCAGATGAATTTTATCATACAACCTTATCTTTGTTGAAAGCTTTTCAAATATGCTAAACGACGTCATCATCATAGGAGGAGGAATTGTTGGCCTCGCCACTGGTCTTAAGATCAAACAGCAAAAACCTGATTTAAAAGTCATTGTTCTTGAAAAAGAATCAGAAGTAGCCAAGCATCAGACAGGAAATAACAGTGGGGTTATCCATTCCGGATTGTATTACAAACCAGGTTCTTTAAAAGCAACCAACTGTATCAATGGTTACCACGAATTGATCAGATTCTGCGAGGAGGAAAATATACCTTTTGAACTAACCGGAAAGGTTGTGGTAGCCACCAAAAAAGAACAAATACCAATACTAAATGGATTGCTTGAACGTGGTCTCCAAAATGGTTTGACAGGAACCCGACATATTACATTGGACGAACTTAAGGAATATGAACCTTACTGTGCGGGAGTAGCAGCTTTCCATGTACCCCAAACAGGAATAGTGGATTATAAGGTTGTAGCTCAAACTTATGCCAAGAAATTCGAGTCATTAGGAGGTGAAATCTTTTTAAACAATAAGGTTGAAAAAATCAAAAACCTTAATGGGATTTCTTATGTCCAAACAGCATACCATGAATTTTCCGCTAAACTTGTAATCAACTGTGCCGGCCTTTATTCTGATAAAGTAGCCCAAATGAATCAGGATGAGGAAATAGATGTGAGAATTATTCCTTTTAGAGGTGAATATTACAAGCTTAAAAAAGAAAGGGAATACCTGGTCAAGAACCTGATATACCCTGTTCCGGATCCTAATTTTCCATTCTTAGGGGTACATTTTACGAGAATGATGAAAGGTGGTGTAGAAGCCGGTCCAAATGCTGTATTAGCTTTCAAAAGAGAAGGGTACAAACGCTCCCAGGTAAATTTGGCAGAATTAAGCGAAACCCTTGCGTGGCCAGGTTTTCAAAAAGTGGCATCAAAGTACTGGAAAACCGGAATGGGTGAATTGTACCGTTCCTTTTCAAAAACCGCCTTTACCAAAGCCCTTCAGGAATTGATACCTGATATCAAAGAAGACGACTTAGTTGATGGTGGTGCCGGAGTTAGGGCTCAAGCCTGCGACCGAACAGGTGGTCTTTTGGACGATTTCAGCATTAGAGAAAATGAATATACCATTAATGTTTTAAATGCGCCATCTCCCGCTGCAACAAGCTCTTTGGCAATCGGGGGTACTGTGAGCCAACTGGCAATCAAACGATTTGAAGCTTAAATGCAATTATTTGGTTCCCAGGAATATCACCGTTCTTGGGAATCTAAATATTTTTTGAAAGGCTTTTTTATATTTTTCCGCTTTGTAAAGATCAATTGTTTGATTTTTGCAATTATCTCTTTGAAAATCATTGAATAATGGTGGTTATTTTATGCAATTTTGCATTTGAAAACCTAATCCCCATGCGCATTCAATCACCTTTTGAACTTAACCTTCAAAACTTAATATTAATTTCAAGAAATTGGGTTTTGATTAAAGCCCTGATGATGTTATTCTTATTGGTCTCATTGTCTTTAGCTAATGCTAATGCACAAGACA
This sequence comes from Fontibacter flavus, assembly GCF_042432905.1. NCBI lineage: Bacteria > Pseudomonadati > Bacteroidota > Cytophagia > Cytophagales > Cyclobacteriaceae > Fontibacter > Fontibacter flavus. The sequence continues at coordinate 65,980 of NZ_JBHLWI010000030.1, forward strand.
ATCAGAATAATATGAATCACTTTAGGGGCAATATCAGTGTCACCAACAATGGTCTTTCTCTGATTCCGGCCTTTTCGCTCAACAGACCCGCCGCTATTTTCGAGCTCTCTCTTGGAGGTGAGCGCTTAAGTTTTGATCCGGAAATGCGCTTTGCTTTGGATGGAAAACCATGGTCATTCATTTTCTGGTGGCGGTATAAAATCATCAAGTCAGAAAAGTTCAGGCTACATGTAGGAGCTCATCCGGCATTTATTTTTGAGAATAAAATGGTGGATGATGGCTCTGGCACAATGGTCAGCAGCATGGAAGCCAAGCGGTTTTTTGCAGGTGAAATTTCCCCTAGGTATTCGATTAACGACAAGACAACTATTACCTTCTTATATTTGGCGGGTAGAAGTTTAGGCAAAGTCCCATATGCCCTCAACCAATTTGTAGCGCTCGGCACTCAATTTACCAAAATACCGCTCTCACAAAAGTACTTCTTCAATGCAAGTCCACAGGTTTTTTATCTGAAAATGAATGAAAAAGACGGGTATTTTGCCAGTTCTTCATTTGTTATTGGAAAAAAAGATCTACCGGTTTCTCTAGGATCCACTATCAGCCGAAAAATAGTCTCTGAAATTGATGTGAATGACTGGATCTGGAATATAAGTTTGGTTTATTCCTTCAATAATGAGTTTGTAAAGAGATCGAATCTTTTGCTTTAAAATATATTAGTTGATATTGGATATTGGGTTGATATTGTTTAAAACAAGTTGGAAAATATGCTTAGTGAAATAGGGTTGAAAGAAATGGAAAAAAGTAGAAATACTTAAGCAAATAGATATTTGTGTATCTTAATGGATATTAGAAATGGATATTTTGTACTGCCAAAGACATTTAAAAATGCCCAGATCGACAAATATCACGAAGCAAATATCAATTTAATATCGCGAAGCTAATATCCATTCCATATCCCATAGTAAGTATCATTAGAATCATGGACAAACCTGAAAGTTTAGAAGAGTTTTATAAAAGAAAGTTCAGCTGGTTACCTGAAAACATCCGGAATGACATCGGTCACTTCAATATATTTGACTTAGAAGCCTATTCCCAAGGTAAACAGAGCACGATTCCTTACCGAAGAAGGGATTTTTATAAAGTTATGCTGGTCAAAGGTCATGGTACCGTGTATTATGCCGATCAGGTAGTCGATGTGAAAAAGCAAGCACTAGCCTTTTCCAATCCCCTGATCCCGTACAAATGGGAGCACCACGAAGCATTAAAAGGCCAATACTGTATCTTCAACCAGCATTTTATGCACAATTTTGGCAACATCAGCCAATATGAAATCTTCCAACCATCAGGTAATCACATCTTTGAACTGACAGACGAGCAGGTACTGGAAGTGGAGACCATGTTTGCCAAATTAGAAAAAGATTTTAATTCTGACTATAAATACAAATATGACAGCATTCGCAGCCAAATCCTGGAATTGATCCATTATGGGATGAAACAACAGCCAAATATCCTTACGGACAAACAACCTTTCAACGCTTCGCATAGGATTTCAGCCATGTTTACGGAACTCTTGGAGAGACAGTTCCCCATTGAGGACAGCCATCCCCAATTGGAAATCCGCTCTGCTTCTGATTTTGCCGAGCATCTCAATGTACATGTCAACCACCTCAACAGGGCTGTCAAAGAAACCACCGGAAAGACTACTACTCAGGTAATCGCCGAGCGGGTGATTCAGGAAGCCAAAGTTCTGCTCAAACATAGTAAATGGAATGTGGGAGAAATTGCCTTTGCTCTTGGATTTACCGAAGTCCCGCACTTCAACAATTTCTTTAAAAAGCATGTGGGAACTAGCCCCTTGAAGTTTAGGGAAGGATAGTCTTAAAAATGTGTTAAAAATAAAGATACTGTAAAGAGTAAAAAAAGTTACCTAGAAACACTTTATTAGATGTGTTTCAATTTTTTTTAAAAACGACAACTTTTGATGAACAGAGATGTGATAAGTCATTTACTCATAGTTAGGTTGTTAATTCATTAATGCTCTTAAGATTATTGGGCTAATTTAGATTTGTTTCATTATATTTATAAGAGACTGTCCTACTCCAAAATGGCTGCACATGAAATAGAAATCATCCTCAACCGACAATTGGCAGACTGCCTTTCCATACCTGTTTTTATCACGGATATTGTTGGGAACCTTATTTTCTACAACGAACCGGCTGAAAACATCCTGGGGACTTCCTTTCAGGACACCGGTGAAATGAAAGTTGAAGAGTGGTCTACGGTATTCAAACCTTTGGATGAAAATGGCAATCCATTACCTCCAGAGGGTCTCCCCTTGGTCAAAACATTGGAAAGTCAACGGCCTCATCACAGGGTGTTTTGGATAGAGAGTTTGAAGGGTAATCCTGAAAAAATATCCGTCACTTCCTATCCTATTATTGGTAGGGCGGGCAGGTTTCTGGGAGCTGTAGCCATCTTTTGGGATTCAAAGGAATCATGAAAGTTTCAATCAAAGGTGTAAGAGGATCCATCCCCACAACAGATCCCAAAACTCTGTTTTATGGGGGAAACACCTCTTGTGTAACAGTAGAGGAAGATGGTGGTTTTTTAATACTGGATGGAGGAACAGGGATTCAAAAAGTAACCATATCAGAAGGGAAAACCAACCGAATTGACATTTTACTCACCCACTTACACTTGGACCATATTCAGGGATTAGGGTTCTTCAAGCATTTATTTGATCCTGAAATGGAGGTTCATATATATGCACCAGCAAGCGCTTCACTGAGTTTACAAAAAAGGTTGAGCAGGTACCTCTCCCCTCCTTTGTTCCCGGTACTCATCAGGGATCTGCCCTGTAAATTGACATTGCATGAAATCTCTGATGAAGTATTCTCTATTGGTTCTTTTAAAATCAGTTCTCAATATATCATCCATACAGGCCCGACTTTAGGTTATCGCGTCGAAGGAAAAAAAGGGATTCTTGCTTATCTTCCTGATCATGAACCTGCCTTAGGTCCATCTGGAATGATTCAGGATGAAAAATGGATATCAGGATTTGATTTGATCAAAGGAGCAGATCTTTTGTTGCATGACGCCCAATACACTGCTGAAGAATATAAGAAAAAGATAGGCTGGGGACACTGCAGCATGGAAGATGCCATACATCTGTCAGGAATGGGAAATGTAAAAAAGCTTTTGCTTACCCATCATGATCCTTCAAGAACAGATGAAGAATTACATGAAATTTACGCCAAACTTCAAACTGAGTATTCTGGAATTGTAGATTTTGAGTTTGCAATTGAAGGAACCGAAATTGACTTAGATGAATTTAAAAATTGATCAAAGCCAATAAAACAAGAATTTAGGAAATGAAAAATCAAGCATCTAATAACACTACTTTCGAAAAACTCCCTTCAGCTACCCCTGTCAACCTCACTGAATCCCAATATACCTCCATCAATGAACAGGTAGCCAAAACCATCTTTCAGATCACCCAACTCAACCAATCCGGTGATCTTGATAAAATCAGAGCGATCTTAAGTGAAGTGCTGGCTGAGCCCTTGGTTGCATCTACTACCGTCTTCCCTCCTTTCTACACCAATTTTGGGAAGTTTACCCGTGTTGGAAAGAATGTCTTTATCAACCATGACTGTTCCTTTTTGGATTTGGGTGGGATTATTATTGAAGATGAGGTGATGATAGGCCCTCAGGTGAAAATCACAAGCGAAAACCATCCCTTGGATCCCAAGATCAGAAGGCAATTGATTTTGGGGCAGGTTCATATCAAGCGCAATGCCTGGATTGGAGCCGGAGCCACCATCCTTCCTGGCGTAACGGTGGGTGAAAATGCCATCGTCGCAGCAGGGGCGGTAGTCAATAAAGATGTGCCCGACAATGCGATTGTGGGTGGTATTCCGGCGAAGGTTATCAAGATGATTGGAGGGTGATTAAAAGTAAAAATAGTTTGGCCCTTTTAGGGTCGGGAGGGGGTTTAAATTATTGGTTCCATGAGTTTCACCCATAGCTCCACTACTGCGTACACGGTATTGAGAAGTTTGACCCCTTTGGCGTCTGTAAATCCTTAGAATTTATTGTGATTTTGAAATCAATTTATGAACTGACCACGGAGTGGTCTAACTTTTCATTAGCCTCCCGTAAAACCGGTATTTGTATATTTGCATTTCTTGGACATCCCGACCTTGAAAGGGTCGAGCTTTTCAAACCTTGAAACCTACTTTCTCCCTTTCCCTCATCCTTTTTAATACCAGTTCCTTCAATTCCTGCTTAGAAATCCTAAACTGGCTCAGGTTCATGGCCGCCAATCTGATGCTTTCTTCAAAATCTTTTTTGGCCTGGATGATTTTGGAATCGACCCCATTTGATTTTACCAATTCCTTATTTGATTTCCGTAAGAAAACCAGTTTAATAATCGGTAATTTTGGTTTACCAAAATTAAAATCATTTTAAGTTCTAAATCAATTAACACACTTATGAAATCATTCCTTCTGACCATCCTTTTCTTCATTTACCTGGCTTTTCCAAATCATGCTCAAACCCATCCCAAGAGCGATACTGAAAAAGAAGTTGTTCAACTCTCCATGGACAAATGGCAATGGATGGCAGACAAGGATATTTCTAAGCTTACTCCCCTATTCCACCCACGGGCAAAGTTTGTCCATATGAGCGGAACATGGACCACAGCTCGGGAACTTGAAATCATCGAAACCGGAAGCATTTGGTACAAAAAAGCCACCGTGCATGACACAGCAGTAGAGCTTGTGGGAAATACCGCCATTGTCTGGAACCGGATCACCCTCGAATCAGTCGTCCGAGGAAATGATGCCAAAGTAGAATTTACAGTGACTGAGGTTTATCAAAAAGAGAGCTCGGTTTGGAAAATGCTGGCCATGACTTTTAGCAGTGTAAGAGATATGCATCAGATAGAGAAGTAATAAAACCTGCCAGGTTTTCTCTTGAAGAAAACAAATCCCTAAAAAACCATCAATCAAAGTTGCCTTGACAGAAGAGCCATTCCTTGGTAAATTGAGTAGATAATCTATTAAAAAACAACATGACCATATCCAAAACTACCCTTAACCGCCGTTCATTTTTGAAAGTTTCTGCCCTCGCCGGAGGTGGAATGATGCTAAGTTTTGGCTGGCTGGCTGGCTGCAAACCTCAGGGAAAGGACGAGGCACTTGGTATGCCCAAGGATTGGTACAGGGTAAACGGATTTATTAAAATTGGAGAAAACGGATTGGTCACTATTATGTCTCCCAATCCCGAAGGAGGGCAAAATATCAAAACCGGTATGCCTTTGATCGTTGCGGAAGAGTTGGATGCCGACTGGGATAAAGTGGTGGTAGAGCAAGCACCATTGGATACTGACAATTTTATCAGGCAATTTATCGGGGGCAGTCAGGCCATCCGAATTGGTTGGAAACCCCTTCGTACCGCAGGAGCCACTGCCCGACAAATGTTAGTCAACGCCGCTGCCCAAACCTGGCAGGTTGATGCTTCAGAAATTAGCACTGAACCTGGATTTTTGGTCCACAAAGCAAGCGGTAAAAAAGCCCATTTTGGAGAAATGGCTTCTTTGGCAGCTACTTTGCTTGTTCCGGAAGATGTTTCTTTGAAGGAAATTTCCGAATTCAGGCTGATAGGCAAATCCCATAAAAATGTAGATGCCAAAAATATCGTCACAGGAAAACCGCTTTTTGGGGTCGACTACAAAAAGCCCGGCATGTTGATCGCCATGATCGTGCATCCTCCTGCACATGGTTTGAGATTGAAATCTTTTGATGATTCCCTGGCTCGATCATTACCAGGGATCAAGGATATTTTCCCAATCAAATCCCATCAGGACGATTACGAACGGACCTTTTTTGACACCACGAGCTTCACCGACCTGGTAGCTATCGTGGGGAATACCACCTGGGAAGTGATGCAGGCCAAAAAGGCACTGAAGGTAGAATGGGAGGAGTTTTCCACTTATCAGGAAAAAAGGGACTGGAACGGTAGAAAAGAATTGAGGACCATACCGGGAGGACTGGAAGACGAACAGGAACAGCTCCAAAAAATGAATGTTGCAGCTAAAAGTGCAAGAACCGTCAGAAAAGACGGTAATCCCGACGCTGCCTTTCGTAAAGCTGCTAAAGTAATCGAAAAGACCTACAATGGGCCATTTCTGGCACACAACTGCATGGAACCAATGAATTTCTTTGCCCATGTGGATGGCAATCAGGTGCATTGTGCCGGACCGCTACAGAAACCGGAACTCACTGAACAGGCACTTTCCTCCAGATTGGGGATTCCTATTGAAAATATCCATATCGACATGACCAGATTGGGCGGTGGCTATGGGCGTAGGTCTTATGCGCATTGGTTGATTGAGGCTGCAGTGATTTCCCAAAAAGTCAATGCACCGATCAAATTGATCTATTCTAGAGAAGACGATATGACCGGTGGAATCTACCGTCCCATGTACCAAGCTACTTACCGAGCTGCTTTGGACAAGGACAATAACCTGATCGGATTCCATGTGAATGCTGGGGGCCTGGTAGAGCCTCCTTCATATCCAGACCGCTTCCCCGCCGGAGCTATAGAAAACTACCTGGCAGAAGAATGGACCGTGGCATCCAACATCACGGTGGGTTCATTTAGGGCTCCTAGGTCGAACTTTATTGCTGCTGCCGAACAATCCTTTTTGGATGAAATAGCAGAAGCCATGGGAAAAGATCCTATAGACTTTCGATTGGAGCTATTGCAAAGAGCCAAACAGAATCCTGTGGGAGAAAACAATGATTATGATCCAGATCGCTATGCAGGTGTGCTGGAACTGGTAAAAGAAAAATCAAACTGGGGACAGGTTCCAACAGGTATTTCACGAGGTGTTTCTGCCTATTTCTGCCATAATAGTTATGCTGCCCAGGTTCTTGATCTGAAAATGATGAACGGACAAGTGCAGGTAGAAAAAGTAGTTCAGGCATTGGATTGTGGTCTGATCATCAACCCTGATGCAGCAAGGAATCTTTGTGAAGGGGCCGTCGTGGATGCCATTGGTACGGCCATGTTCGGGGAATTAAAATTCAACCAAGGAGTAACGGACAAAAGCAATTTTGACAAATACCGAATGATCCGTATGCGGGAAGCTCCAAAAGTAATCGAAACCTATTTTGTGGAAAATCAGATAGATCCCACAGGCTTGGGTGAACCAGGTTATCCACCGGTTTTCGCGGCATTGGCCAATGCGCTTTATCGAGCGACTGGAAAGCGGTTTTATGATCAGCCTTTCGTTCACCAGCTTTTGAATTAGCTTTTGTAAACGCTGTTCTAGATATGTGATCTTGAACCTTAAATGAAAAGGATTATTAATCCTAATCAATCGGGGATTGCAAATCCTTTTAATCTGTCCTCGTGATAGGAAATTTCGAGGAGCCTGAAACGCTATCTTCATAAAAATGTTCTGAGTTGTAATACGGTGACTCCTTTCAAAAGCTACGCAGGGTATGGGGTAGGAAATGGTTTTCGCCAAGTCGAGGAACGCTGCCCCAATAGTCAATTCCTTCAAGGATTTTTCACATCGGGAGGAATAGAACGGGATGGGATATATTTTGTGATTGAGGAAGAAAAGCTAGTGGATGTACAGAGGTAGTTAGAGAAATAGATAAAGGAAAATAGAAGATCATTAAAAACTCTTGCCAAAGCTTACGCCCGCAAAAACTGGAATAAATTCCCAATCCTCCCTACTTCCAATAGGTCCGAAAAAATAAGGAGTATAGCCAATCCTAAAAAAGAATCCACCTTCGGGTTTTTGGTATCTATATCCGATTCTTAGAGGGATACCGGTATCAAACACTACTTTATCTTTAAAATCCAATGTCTCTGAATCCAAAAGAGAGACAGCGTCTAAATAGGGAATAACCCCAAATCCCATTTCCAAATGATGGTTTGATTTGCCATAAAGGGCTGTCAGTTCTAAAGGAATTGCGGGAAGCCAATATGCCTTTGAATTTGTTGTTTCTCTTATCAATATTGAAAATCCCGCACTGGCATTCAGCTTAAGCTTTCCTTTTTGATGGAAAATTTTGCTGTAGTTAAATGCATAAACTCCAGAACTACCGCCTACCTCCAGATAAACGGCTTTTTTGGCTGTGAAAGGCACTGCTTTAGATTGGGCCATTGCATCGAAGGGTAACAAAGTAGCGAAGACTAAGACTAGCACATATGGTAATATTGAGAAGTTTTTCATGATTTCATGAATAAATTTTTTCATTTTTTTGATTTAAACACCAAATCAATTTTTAACAATGATTTGTTTTCTAACTACCTGATCACCTGCATATATATGCAGGAAATAAGTACCAGTTTGTAAACCTCTCGTATCTACAAATACCTTATTTTCTTTGGACACGCCAGTCCTTACCAGTTTTTCAGTTCGATCAAAAACATTTACTTTGAAAACTAAGGTCCTTGGCTTGCTTACCTTATGCTGAGGTTCCCCATCTAGCCGTTCCAATGCTCTGTTGTCGTTAACATCATACTCCACAAATAATTCTCCATCGGAAGGATTGGGATATATGATAAAATCCCCCGAGGAATACATGTAACTACAAGGCATAACTGTAATTCCTGTCAAATGAGTGGCACCACATCCATTGTTGACAGATACTCGAACTGGACCATAAGTATTATTTGATGAAGGAAGGAAAAATGTTATGGTATTATTCGATGTATTCTGAACGGACCATCCAGATGGGTAAGTCCAATTGTAGGTGTATCCACTTTGGTGTCCGGTAGGAACATTGGCTGTGTAGGTATACGAATTCCCATTACAAACCATACCAGAGCCTGATACAGATACCTGTGTTTGATTGAATGGACCTATCTGAACTGAAAAATTTCTTTTTTGACTATACCAAAAATCACTTGAGCTAGGTTTTGGAATCATACCTTGAACAGAAATTATGTAACTTCCCGAGGGAGTTCCAGCGGGAGCAACTATATTAACTGTTTCATTATGCTCAACTATATTGCCACCTCCATTGATAGACCAGCCTTCCGGCGCTTCCCATCGGTAGGGGTAATGATAATAACAATTTCCCCCGACAGGAAAAATAACATTTAAGGTGGGACTTGAGGTATAGGAATAGGACTGTCCAGAGTTACACATTGCCGGGCCTGAGATTGGGCTTGGAATAGGGACTCGTGAAGTTGTCGAAACAATTTTTTCTCCTGAATCAAAAAAAATTCCGCATCCATTGGCTACAACCTTGATTTGATAAAGCCCAACATCGGGAAAAGTATATGTGAAATTCACACCAGTTCCCTGACCAACGACTTCATTTCCCTCAAAAACTTGCCAATGTATGCTACAGGAAAAAATTTCAACTCCAAACGTCTCTTCGAATGTTCTCGCTGAATAAGTCACTGATTTACTTGGACAAACAAAAGTGGAAGTTCCCTCGATAACTACATTTACTGCCTGTGCTCTATGAGAAAAAAAGCTTGAGACGACAAGGATGAAAATAAGTACGAATTTTGGTCGTGTGCAGAAGTTGACCAGAAATACCACACCGTGAATCAAGGAAGCGGGGGGGGGAATTGTATTCATACTAGTATAGTAATTTTTTCGGAAATCAACTAGATAAATCTAAGAATACTTTATTCAAATAACAACAACTTTAGGTGAAAAAATAAAATTTTTCACCCACTTTTTATTGTCTTGGTACAGCCTTTCTGAACTGAAAGCCGAGGGAGGTTTAAGCCGATTTGAAGAAATAGATCAATCGAATCATGGAATTTAGAAAGGCATGGGAATTATCCGTCATTTATATTTGCAGTAGATAACTTTGTTAAGTTTGTCGAAAGACCTTTATCAATCAGCTTTCAAATGGATGATTAGGTAAGTGTTGTCAAAATTGTTTCAAGTTCAGCGACATCTGTTTGATTTTCGTAAGCATAGCCAATATATAAACATTAACTTTAAATTTAAAATCAAACTATCATGGCAAAATTCAATCTCAATATCAACGGCAAATCCCAATCAGTTGATGTGGATCCTTCAACTCCGATTCTTTGGGTTTTGAGAGACCATCTTGATCTTGTTGGCACCAAATACGGTTGCGGAGTGGCAGCTTGCGGAGCCTGCACCATACTGATGAACGGAAATGCGATTAGATCTTGTGTGACACCTGTTTCGGCTGCTGAAGGTGCCAAAATCACCACCATTGAAGGTCTTTCCGAAAATGGAGACCATCCGGTACAAAAAGCCTGGATGGAACATGATGTGCCGCAGTGTGGCTATTGCCAGGCAGGTCAGATTATGAGCGCAGTAGCCTTACTGAAGAGCAATCCAAACCCAAGTGATACTGACATAGACAATGCGATGAACGGCAACATCTGCCGTTGCGGCACTTATGTGCGTATCAAAAAAGCCATCAAAACTGCCGCTAAGTCCTAACCCTAAAGCAAACAACCATGAGCATTGTAAAAACAAAATTCGATAGAAGATCCTTTTTGAAGGTATCAGCTTTGGCAGGAGGCGGTATGATGCTGAGCTTTAGCTGGCTGGCTGGATGTAAGCCAAGCCCCAAGGAAGTGGCTTTAGGTTTACCGGATGAGTGGTTTGAACTGAACGCCTTCATCAAAATAGGTGAAAACGGTGCTGTCACGCTTTACAATCCCAACCCTGAATTTGGACAGAATGTTAAGACTTCTATGCCAATGATTTTAGCAGAGGAACTGGATGTGGACTGGAAAAATGTAATGGTGGAACAGGCAGACTTCTACCCTGATAGATTTGGCCGCCAATTCACCGGAGGAAGCCAATCCATCCGTCAAGGCTGGCAGCCATTACGAACGGCAGGTGCTACGGCCAGGGCCATGTTGGTCGCTGCTGCGGCACAGGCTTGGAATGTTCCCGCTGATGAGATTATTACCGAACCAGGCGTATTGGTTCACAAAGCTAGTGGAAAAAAAGCAGGGTACGGAGAATTGGCCTCATTGGCAGCTACTTTGCCTGTTCCAGAAGAAGTGGAATTGAAAGACAAAAAGGACTTCAAAATAATTGGAACATCCAAGAAAAACGTAGAAGTCAATAAAATCATTACAGGAAAACCGCTATTCACCATAGATTACAAAAAAGAAGGCATGTTGGTGGCTATGATTGAACATGCACCCGCCTTCGGGATGCGCTTGAAATCCTTTGATGCGGCTGAGTCAAAATCCATGCCCGGTATCAAGGAAGTATTCAGCTTCAAGGTGCACCAAGATGAGTATGAGCACAACTACTTTGATACCACTACCCATTATGAGATGATTGCCATTGTCGGCAATACCACTTGGGAAGTAATGCAGGCTAAAAAGAAGCTCAAAGCCGAATGGGAGATAGCGCCGGAAAAGTCTATTATGCAATCAGGTTTTGGTGGAAATGCCAGTAAGGTGAAAATCCCCGCAGGTTTGGAGAGTTCAGAGGGACACCGTGCCAGAATGGAAGAGTTCTCCAAAAAACCAGGAAACATCCTGCGAAGAGACGGGGATCCTGAAGGTGCATTTAAAAAAGCTGCCAAGATCCTGGAAAGAACTTATAACGCTCCTTACTTGGCCCATAATTGCATGGAACCAGTTACCTGCTATGCACATGTAACTGCAGATCAGGCAGAACTTTACGGACCAATACAGGCACCGGAAGTGATCAGTAATACCTTATCGGCAAGATTAGGGCTACCTAAAGAGAAAATTCAAATCAACCTGGCCAGAATGGGTGGTGGATTTGGTCAGAGGGCTTATGGCCACCATTTGGTGGAAGCAGCCGTTATCTCCAAAGAAGTGGGTGCCCCCATCAAGATGGTATACACACGGGAAGACGACATGACCTATGGCATCTACCGACCTACCTATACGGCAACTTACAGGGCAGCTTTGGATGAAAACAATAAGCTTCTGGCGCTTCATGTCAAAGCAGGAGGAATTCCTGAGACTCCAATTGCTCCAAACAGATTCCCGGCCGGTGCGCTGGACAATTACCTGGCAGAAGGCTGGGAAATCGAGTCTAATATTACCATTGGGGCTTTCAGGGCACCAAGATCCAACTTTATCGCCAGTGCTGAACAATCCTTCCTGGATGAATTGGCAGAAGAAATGGGCAAGGATCCGATAGACTTCAGGTTGGAACTCCTGGAAAGGGCTATAACCAATCCTGTGGGCAGCAACAACGACTACGATGCGGAGAGGTATGCAGGAGTATTGAAATTGGTGAAAGAAAAATCCAACTGGGGACAAAGCCAACCTGGCATCCATCGGGGTGTATCCGCATATTTCTGTCACAATTCTTATGTGGCAGAAGTTTTGGATCTGAGAATGGAAGGTAACAGGCCGATTGTTGAAAATGTGGTCGCTGCTGTCGATTGTGGCATCGTGGTAAACCCAGATGCGGCGGCTAATATGGGAGAAGGAGCTATTGTCGATGGAATCGGTAATGCCTTCTTTGGAGAACTTTCTTTCAAAGACGGTGTGCCACAGAAGAACAATTTCAATACTTACAGGATGATCAGAATGCCTGAAGCTCCAAAGAACATATATGTACATTTTGTCAAAAATGACATCGATCCTACAGGATTGGGTGAGCCTCTCTTCCCTCCTATTTTTGCTGCTGTTTCCAATGCATTGTATAAGGCTACAGGAAGAAGATTGTACAATCAGCCATTTATGAAGGAATTGGAGTCGGGGATTACGAGGATGTAAGTTTAAACCTTTGAGGTCTTTTTTTGACCTCGAAGGTTTTTTATTATGTGAAGTTTACTCCATTTGAAATTCATCAGGTAAATAAATTGCAACATTCTCTTGATGTGAGATACGAAATCCCTCCATACCTCCAAACCAATCTAAACCCAAGCCCCGATTTAACTTGGTTGGTTTTTCCGATAAATACGTTTTCAAAGAGGAATATTTCCAATCGAAAGGGCTTTTAGTAAGTTTATGTTTGACTGGATTTAAATGAATGTAGATAATAACCTGGCTTAGGTATTCTTCTGAATCAATTTTCTTTCGTTTAAACTTTCTTTGGAATAAGGCCCCATGTCTATTAAACGCTTTATTGATACTTTTTGAATATGAATTTTGAAAATCAGCAAAGCCCTTTACAATTTGTTCATTAGAAAAATTGGGTTTTATTCTGACCAAAAAATGAAAATGATTTGGCATCAAACAATAAGCCAAAGTCTCCAGCTTGTCCCCCAAAAGCTGTTGGTATTTGGTAAGGAAATAGGAGTAGTTCTCTTCAAATAAAAAAAGCCTCTCGTTCCCTATGGCTCTGTTGTATATATGGTAAATTCCTTCAGGTTCAAAAAAGTCTGTCATAAGTGAAAAATTTTGATTACTTAAAAATAAGTCTTTTTAATCAAACTAAAAAAACCTTCGAGGTTTTAGAAACCTCAAGGGTTAGTAACCATTAGCCTTTGAGATCTATTTTTGACCTTGAAGGCTAATTATTTGGGGAAAGCTGATCAATTGAATACTAGATTAAAGTAAAGACCTTCGAGGTTTTAGAAACCTCAAAGGTCGGATACAACAACCTTTGAGGTCTTTTTTTGACCTCGAAGGTTTTTTTTTCACGCAATGGCGCAAAGAAAGACTAGGCGTACACAAAGAGATTTATCAAAAAGCCTTGTTTTTGCCTGTTGCATTTATAGAAATCCTTGTTCTCATTGCTTCAAACAAAGCTGTTTTTCCTATAAAACATTTTCAGATTTTGTTTCTTCTAAAAAACAATTTAATGCGGTTTATTGAAAGATCTGAGAAAAAAGGAGAGGAATCAAACAGGATTTCAAATGCTTTATGTTTGATTTTTGTAAGGGATTGTGTTTTTGATGTTATTCCAATTTAGGCATAGGTTCTAATTTTGTAATTGTAAATTACTTAATAACAGTCATTAATTACCAGCTATGCATAAATATAACAATCGCACAAACCAAGAAATAAACCAAAGCAGAATCCAGAATTAAAAGATAAAACACTCATCATTATCAATTCAAAAATTCTCGTTGAACTTTTCGTAAACAATTGTCATTATATTATTTAACGACTTTGTAATCAAGGTTTTCATCAAAAAAACTAAACCTTCTATCTCTAACTAAGGTTAAAACAAGATGAATGGGTAATCCTAAAAAATTATCCTTTATAGATGAAGTTTGTTCATGTCAATATCTAACTAACGATATAAAAAGCATCAAAAGGTTGGCTTAGGGCCAACAATTGATTGGGTAATAGTTATAAAAAAACGATGGCTCATTGGGCCATCGTTTTTTCTTTCCTCATATAATCTAGTACTCCCCCCAAAAAACTATTTCTGGGTAATTCGTGGGTTAAGTTTTACTTTTTTACCATCTATATTTCTTCTGATCCGCATATTGACCAATTCGACCCCAAGCGAAAAGAATACAGCAAAGTAAATGTAGCCCTTTGGCACCTCAAAATGCAGACCTTCTACCAACAACATAAAGCCAATTAGGATCAAAAAGGACAATGCAAGTATCTGTAAGGTTGGATGCTTGTTTATAAACTTGCTGATTTTTCCTGCAAAAAGCATCATAACAACCATGGAAATGATCACGGCTATAATCATCACAATTACTTCCTTCACCAGACCGACCGCAGTAAGGATACTGTCAAACGAGAAAATCACATCCAACAAGATAATCTGAAATATGACCTGGGACAGTCCGCTCGCTGAATTGGCCTTCATTTCTTCAGGCTTTCCTTCCATCTTATGGTGGATCTCTAGCGTAGACTTGAACAACAAGAACAAACCACCAAAAGCCAAAATCAGGTCCTTGCCACTTAAATTGAAACCAAAGAAGGTGATCAGAGGATCATTGAATTTGATGATATAGGATATTCCCAACAGCAGGCCGACCCTAAAGAGCATGGCAAAGGCCAAACCCATTATCCTTGCCTTTTCCTGTTGATGTTCCGGAAGCTTGTTGGAAATAATGGAAATAAAGATAATGTTATCCACTCCCAAAACAATTTCTAAGAAGGTCAAGGTAGCCAAAGCTATCCACGTTTCAGTAGCCAGAAAGATTTCCATTTGAGTGAAATTTTATGGTTTAATTTTTACTAAAGATCATAAAATCAGGGGAAATCAATATAATTTCCCCTGAATAACATTTATTAATATTCAACACTTACCAAAGAACGTTTAGGCAGCAAAAGATCGCCTTTCAAACAAACACTTTCTTCGGTAACGGCCCATATAGTCGTTTCAATCATAAAGGTATTGTTATCAAAATCAAGGAAGGTCAACTTTACCTTCACATGATCATTATTGCCTAAGGAAAGTGCATTTTCAAGATTTCTATCCCTCTCTCTGACAGCTATGGGATTGGGAAGAACTTCAGATTTCGGAAATCGAATACGGATGATATCCTCCTTTTGAATTTTAATGGGCTGACTCATAGTTTTTCGGCAAGTTTAAATTTCCGTAACTCTTCTTTAATCAATGCCTCCCATTTTCGGGTCAAGACCGGTTCTCCTGACAAATCCGAGAATATTTCCCCATTATAGATTTCCAAAGAGGCTTTGACTTTTCCGTTTTTACCAATAAGTTGCAGATACAGTTCATCCAAAACTTTCCTCTGATTTTTCTCTGTTCCGATCATTCGGGAAACTTCATGTTGAGAAACATAGTTAATTTCATCCAAATTGATCAAAAGAGGCTGAAAATCTTTCAAATTTTGGATGTAGACCAGTTTCCTTTGATCGGAATCCAATCCAATAAAATACTGGCCTCTCCAGATTTCCTTCTGATCCAATTTCAGATTTTGGCTTTTGAGATACTCTTCCAACATGGATTCTTTCTGGCGTTTCTCTTTATTTGATTTTTTTGAATTTAAGTAAAAGGGTATCACAAATGCGATCAAACAGACGATTGCGAAGGACAAGGTGACAATATCGATTTCAAACATGACGATAAGATTTTAAATGTTTTTTGATGTATTTGTTGCTTCAGGCCAATACCGTAAACGATCAGCCTAAAAATTTCCCAGACCTGAACATCTGAGGAATAAAATCTTCCCACTTTGTCATATACAGAAGTGTGGTTAAACTGTAATCTCAATAACACCTTGAATTAGAGAAGTATAGAAGCTCCAATCCATAGACGAGAATCACATCACCTATCAACTTAAACCTTGACAAAGCAGGGTCATGCTTACCAAAAATAATGAGAGGGGAATTTTAGCTCTTTAATACCAAAAATTAAGTCGACATGATCATAAAGCAAAAACAAGGTTTTGATCTTGTTTGCAAAATGAAAACTAAAAAAAGCCTGAAGGCCGAAAGACAATCCATTTAAAGAAAATTGCTCTTGCACCAAGGGGATTGACAGATCTGCATTTGACACGAGCATTATACCATCATATTGGTCTATAATGCTATTATCTGTCAGTTGGGAAAAAGCTGACTCGACATAAGAATTATCCTTAACGGCAATACATGACATCAACATTCCTTGAAGAAAAATCCCCAGGGAAAGCACCACTGTCATAAATTTTCTATTCTGCTTTACCATCGTAATATTGATAGGCTTATGAAAAGTTGAGCCATATTATTTCTTCGGTGAATTCAGGACTTTCCGTAGAAAGTAAATGGTTGAAATAATCACCAATCCTTGCGTAGCTATCATCATACTCATTGCCAATAAACTCATGGGTTCTTTTCTTTTAAGCGTTTTTGATAGGATAAATAAACCAAATAGGATATAAATACAAACAAGGCCAAGAGCATCAATCTTGCCATATTTACAAAGAAGATTTTGTCTTTCAAGAAAATAATATCTTCCTCATTTGTAAGTGTTTGCAACTTCCGTCTTAAACCAGCATTGGAAATATTTTTAATAATCGACCCATCATCCAAATTCCAGCCATTGCCTTCCCACAAGCTATTGATGTTTATCATCCATTCATTTTGATAGGGAGTAAACAATGCCCCCAAAAACACAAGTAGCAAGAGGCTTGGTGTGATGTATTTGATGATAAACTTATATATATCTGGAATCTTGATGTCAGCTCCTTCGGTGATTTCATTCCAGCCTTTTCCAATCCCAAAAACCCAGGAAAAAAGAATCGTTTCTAAGAGAGCAAAGACCACCAAGCTTATCGTTCCTGCCCAATAATCAAACTCATCAAAAACCCCATATTGGTAAAATAAAACCGTGGGCAGTCCCATTATCAAAGCCAATGCCCCAAAGGACCAAGCTCCACGTTTTTTACCCCAGCCAAATTCATCTTTCATAAACCCCATCCAAGGAGTGCCCATGGCCAAAGAAGAGGTTATCCCAGCGAAAAACAAAAGACCAAACCAAAATACCCCAGCAAAAGCTGCTGCTATTTCTCCCCATTGCTGAAATAGAAACGGCATCGTCTGAAATGCCATTCCAAAGCCGGCATTTTCCAGAACCCAATCCAAACCCAAATAGCCAGCCGCTATTGGAATCACAATGCTGCTGCCCAAAACCACTTCTACAAACTCATTGACAAACCCCGCTGAAACCGCATTCAATGCCACATCATCTTTAGAATTTAAATAAGCTGCATAACACTGAATGGTACCCATCCCCACAGATAAAGTAAAGAAAATCTGACCAGCCGCAGCTATCCAAACCTTAGGATTGGCCAGTGTGTCAAATTGCGGGGTCCAGAGGAAATTCAATCCATCCCATGCGTTGGCATCGGGGAATAGTTCTGATTGCCCGGATGTCCCTAGCGTCAAGCCCCTGATGGCCAGTAATACTCCGAACAAGATCAAAAGCGGCATGCCTATTTTAGCTACCTTTTCAATACCTCCAAGACCTTTGGAAAGAATAAACACATTCATGCCCAAAACAAGGACATAGAAGAATACAGCTTCAAAGGGAATACCTGTACTTGTGGTAAAGACATTGATATATTCTACAAAAAACTGCGCGACCTGCGACTGACTCATGCCGTCGAAAGTACCAAAGACGGAGTGCAATACATAGACCAAACTCCATGATTCTATATAGGTATAATAAGCGACTACAGCAATATTTGTGAAAATCCCAAATACTCCTACATATTTCCACATGGGTGATTTGCCCATTTCTTTCATGATATATGGGGTGCTGTGATTATTGAATTTACCCCCATATCTCCCTGAAGACCATTCAATCAGTAAGAGTGGAATTCCCATCAATAAGAAACAGATGAGATAAGGAATGATAAATGCACCACCACCATTCTGCACAGCCTGTACAGGGAAGCGTAGAAAGTTTCCCAGCCCCACAGCATTACCTGCCATGGCTAGGATGAGTCCAAGCCTTGAACCCCAAGCTTCTTTGGACACAGAATTTTGTTCCATATTGTAAATGGATTGATTAATTCTTAGAAATAGTGAATAGATCAAGACTAGCCTTGGGCTTAGTTTTGAAGAATTTTATACTAAGAATTCAATCAGAAAAAGAAAAAGAATGGATACAGATGGTCCAGAATTAGTTGTTGGATAGAAACAGATCCTTCAAAAAAACCGGAAATTAATTTCGTAAACAGGATTTGGTTTCTATGATAAAAAAATTCGAACGCACCTCTATAATCAACTTTCTTTAAGGAAGAAAAGGTGAAATTTGAAACACTTGGTATGACGACATTGATGACATCACCTGGGAGCTGAGAACTTTCGGGTGACCCAAAATAGTCGGCATGTTCAGTTTCCGTAAAGTCAATAGCATCCTGATTTTCGGACAAACCGAAAAACACCGCCTGTACGAAAAGTACTGACATTACAACTATACACGACTTGATATTAGCCCAATGCTTGTTCATCTTTACAGCAAAACAACCCAAATGTAAATTAAATTTTTATCCATCACAATTTTCATCATATATGTTGACATAATATTAATGCTGCACTCCTAAACAGCTTAAAAAATGAAGATCAAATTCAGAAAATTTTCATGATATTCAACCTAAAGTAGAAAGTAATCGTTTACATTTTAACTTCATCTTCATTATGAAATCAAGTATTAGCACTTTTCTTTTTCTTTTCTTGCTTTCCGCATGTGCGGAAAAAGAAGAACCGCTGCCTGAAAATGAACTTGAATTTGAACCCCAATCAGTCCTAGTCAAAACAAATGCAACTTTTTTGACCAATGATATTTTTGATTTAATCAATGGTTTAGACTTTGAAGTAAAGAGTGTTAATAATGCTTTTTATATTACCGAGCTCCCTGGAGATAGGCTTGAGGAAATTTTAGATGACTTAAATTCAAGATATTACATCAATGATGGCGTCTGGAAGGCTACCGGTTTTCTGCATGCCATAAACGGAAAAATCCATGTATTCACTAGATTTTTTGACATCAGGAATAGGGATAATCAAAGGGATTGGCTTTCACTAATGGAAAAATACCAATTACGTGAAAATTTCGTTTTTGATCACAGTGGTTTTATGATCCATTTCAAAGTTCCAGAGGGAGAAGAAAAGCGCTGGGTAAAACATTTTCAAAACCTGGATTTTGTGGAATGGGCAGAATTGAACTATTATGTTCAAATAGTTACCCACTGATAAATTCTAATAATCTCCTTTCTGACCAGGTAAACTCTTCTCCTTTCACCAAAAATCCCGTATGTCCTCCCCTTTTGGGCATTTCGAGGTAAATTTGGGAATGTTTTTCAGCAAGTTTTACCGGATAACATCTATCCGATAACAAGGGGTCATTCAGAGCATTGATGATCAAAGTTGGTATCTGAATATCCTTTATCCAATTGTCGGCACTGACACTTTGGTAAAAATCCCGGGCATCCTTAAACCCATGAACTTTTGCGGTGAAATTGGTATCGAAAGTATCAAAATCCACCACTGTTTTCAGCAAGTCTAAATCTACTAAACCTGGAAACTGTTCTCCTTTCAGCTGCATTTTGGTCTTGAGCTTACCCAGAAACCGGTTTTTATAAAAACTATTCCCCTTCTCCCTAAGTGTAGCAGCAGAATCAGGTAGATTGCAGGGTGTGGAATAGACTGCAGCCCTTTTGATTTTCGGATTGAGTGACAACCCATTTTCCCCTAGGTATTTTAAAGTCTGCGCTCCCCCCATTGAGATTCCTGTCAGGTAATAAGAATCATAATTATGTTTATTCTCTACATAAAGAATGACCGTAGCTAAATCATAGGATGCACCATGGTGATATAAAACAGGCCCTAGGTTCATTTCACCACTGCAGGACCGGTTATTCCAGGCCAATACATCATATCCTGCCTGATTAAAAAGTTTGGCGAGACCTTTGGCATAATGCCTTTCGGAACTGCCTTCAAGTCCGTGGGAAATGATCATTAGTTTTTCAGAACCAACTTTTGACCAGTCAATATCCAGAAAGTCCCCATCCGGAGTGGAAATTCTTTCTCTGGTATATTGAATCCCTTCTACTTTCCTGAATACACTTGGGTAAATGGTTTCCAAATGGCCGTTGAAAAGCAATTTTGGCGGTTTAGTATAGTTGGATTTTTCAATAATTGGCATTTTTACATCTTTTCAGCCCCGAAAATAAAACATATCTACAAGTCAGAGAATAATTTGTTTTATTTGAGGAAATTAAAATTGGATATCCCCTGAATAGTATCGTGGGTTTACATATAATTAACCATTGCAATATGAAAGTCAACAAAATACTCTTATTCCTTAGTTCATTCATGCTCAGCATTTTCACTATTTCTGCCCAGTCTGTAGATTCCTATATTGATAAGATTTACCCTGAACTTG
This sequence comes from Fontibacter flavus, assembly GCF_042432905.1. Classification (NCBI taxonomy): domain Bacteria; kingdom Pseudomonadati; phylum Bacteroidota; class Cytophagia; order Cytophagales; family Cyclobacteriaceae; genus Fontibacter; species Fontibacter flavus. The sequence continues at coordinate 86,756 of NZ_JBHLWI010000030.1, forward strand.
ATGCCTTATACAAACACCTGCATCAGAATCCTGAATTGTCATCTCAGGAAAAAGAAACCTCAGCCAGAATCGCCCGGGAATTGAAAGCATTAGGCTATGAAGTCACCGAGGGGATTGGCGGATATGGGGTTGTGGGTGTTCTTAAAAATGGCCCGGGTCCAGTACTCTTGATCAGATCGGACATGGATGCCCTTCCTATGGAAGAAAAGACCGGTTTACCCTATGCTTCTACCAAAAAAGCCATTTCCAATGATGGGAAAGAAACCTATGTGGCCCATTCATGTGGGCATGACATCCACATGTCCGTATTTGTCGGTACTGCAAGAATGATGGTGGAATTCAAAAACTCCTGGAGAGGCACCTTGTTGATGGTGGGCCAACCTGCTGAAGAAACCGGCATGGGTGCCTGGAATATGATGAATGATGGACTTTACGAAAAATTCCCTCATCCTGATTTTGCCATAGCCCTGCACGATGACCCTTTCCTCCCTGCCGGAACACTTGGTTATAAGGCAGGAGCCTTGATGGCAGGTGTGGATATGATGAACGTGACTGTTTACGGTGAAGGTGCGCATGGGGCAGCCCCGCATACCGGTATTGATCCCATTGTACTCAGTGCGCAGATGATACAGGCATATCAGACTATCGTCAGCCGGAGAATTGCCCCTATGGATCCGGCAGTAGTCACAGTAGGCTCCATTCACGGCGGTTCTGTTCATAACATCATTCCTGATGAAGTGGTGATGCAATTGACCTTGAGATCATATTCACCTGAAGTAAGAGAAGAAATGATCAGCAGCATTAAGAGGATCAGTGAAAACCTTGCCAAGTCTGCTGGTTTGCCAGAATCCAAAATGCCTACATATTGGATTCGTGAACCCCATACTCCTGCATTGATCAATGATGCACAATTGACAGAAAAAATGGTCAATGTCTTCAAAACCAATATTGGGGAAGATAAAGTTGTAGAAGTCAAGGCTCAGATGATCGGGGAAGATTTCAGTAGATTTGGAATGTCGGAAAGAAAAATCCCTATCACCATGTTTTATCTGGGTGCAAATGATCCTGCATTCCTGGAAAAGGCAAAAGCAGAAGGTTTGGATATCCCAGGTTTGCATAGTCCTTATTTTGCACCACTTCCTGAACCTACCATCAAAACCGGCGTAAAAGCCATGAGCTTGTTTGCGATGGATATCTTAAAAAATCAGGAAGTCATGCTGGACAAAAAAGATTAAATAAAATAATATTAGGATTAACATTATTTCACATTACCGTAACAGAAGATAATATTAAAACAGCTAGATTTGCAGCGTAAATTTTCTTCATAGGTATAGATGATATTAAAGAAGCCGGTTTTTAGCCGGCTTTTTTGATTTATTCTTTTCTCTTGATTACATAATTTTTAATGGGGAATTCCATGACAGCCTTTTCGAGTTTCCCATTCACATAATAAAACCGGTTTGTGTTACCGTTGACCTTTACTTCATAGTAATCTTTAACCTTTTTGATGGGAGAAGGTAGGCCGAAAGCTTCTGCTATAAACTCCTTGGCCCTTACCGGCTCTTCAAAATAAAAAACTGCAGCGCTATATAAGAAAGGCCTATTGACTACAGTATCCAATTCATATTTATAATTGGTGGATTTGATTCTATAATGGTCATTTCTCCATTCAATATCGGAGTTGAAATTTCCACGGTTTGTTTTTGAAACCACATTGGCTTTCACCAGTTTTCTATCTTTGTAAATAGCATTGGTCAGATAGTCAAGATTGATTTTGCCAAAAAACCAAAAACTCACATTACTCTTCAATTCGTAGTGTATATCACTGCCTCTGTTTTCTCTTTTGGCCACCATCTCCCCAATGGATATCCCAGCTATGGAAACATCATATTTAACAATATCCTGGGAAAGAGCAGGATGTGATAACATAATAAAAACCGCGATATAAGGGATTATCTTTTTCAATTTCAATACGTAATGATTCAACACAAAGGTCTTATTATCTAGACGCTAATCAAAATTACAAAAAGATATTTTGGAGACCTTTGAGCCAAACCCGAAAAATTGAGACTGTTCATTTAAGTGTGTCTGCTAACTTTACACAATATGAACAAGAAAAAGACAATTGATGACTTATTAAATGATCCTAAGATGAGTGAACGTTTGAAAGAACGTCTTTACAGTAAGAAAGG
>NZ_JBHLWI010000031.1:0-12059 GCF_042432905.1 Fontibacter flavus
TGCCAGTCTGATTTTTAAAAACTACCTTAGACATTGTTGTATTTTGTTCAACTCTAAAATAATAATTTTAGAGAAGATCAACAATAAAAAAAGGGTGTCTCGACTTTTCGGACACCCCCTTTTTTTTCTACATCAATATGCAAAAAAGAGTTTGCTTTAACTCATTATTTGGATCCAGCCAATAAATAAAGGACAGCCATTCTCACAGCTACCCCATTTTCAACCTGTTGGAGGATGATGGAATGCTCGCTGTCTGCCACATCAGAATTCAATTCAACACCACGGTTGATCGGTCCCGGGTGCATGATGACGATTTCTTTGTTTAGTTTGTCCAACATTTTCCTATTGACACCAAAATAGAGCGAATACTCTCTAAGTGATGGGAAATATTTGATCTGCTGTCTTTCAAGTTGAATTCTAAGGATATTGGCCACATCGCACCATTGAAGGGCTTTTTCAACATCATGTTCTACTTTTACCCCAAGGCTTGCAATGTGTTTTGGGATCAGGGTAATCGGACCACAAACCATCACCTCGGCGCCAAGCTTTTGTAAGCAAAAGATATTGGATAAAGCTACCCTGGAGTGTAGGATGTCGCCGATGATGGCTACTTTTTTGCCCGCAACGTCACCGAGCTTTTCGCGGATGGAGAATGCATCCAATAATGCCTGCGTTGGATGTTCATGGGTGCCGTCTCCTGCATTGACAATATTGGCAGAAATATTCCTTGAAAGAAAATGTGGCGCGCCAGGGCTGCTATGCCTCATGACTACCATGTCTACTTTCATAGAGAGAATATTATTGACGGTATCAATAAGGGTTTCACCTTTTTTTACAGAACTGTTACTGGAAGAGAAATTGATCACATCGGCAGAAAGCCTTTTTTCAGCTAATTCGAAAGATAATCTGGTACGGGTAGAATTTTCAAAAAAAATATTGGCAATGGTAATGTCTCTCAGAGAAGGGACTTTTTTGATAGGCCGGTTCAGTACCTCTTTGAAATTGTCAGCTGTTTCGAATATCAATTGTATATCTTCCGCAGTAATGTCCTTGATGCCTAAAAGGTGCCTGGTGCTGAGTTGTGACATATTATTTTTTAAGCTTTTTCTGTTATCCAAATAGCGTCTTTTTCAAAGCCTTTTTCAGCCCATTCTACCGAGACATATTGGCTTTCCAAAGTGTTGACTTTGATGCCACAATAATCCGGCATAATAGGAAAATCTCTGGTATATTTTCTGTCGACTAATACCATTAACTCCACTTTTTGTGGTCTGCCAAAGGCTATCATGGCATCCAAGGCTGCCCTTACTGATCTGCCTTTGTACAGGACATCATCGATCAGTACCACTTTCTTTCCTTCAATCAAAAAGTCTATTTTGGTTTCATTGGCTTTCAATGGAAAATCTCTTCTCCTGAAATCATCCCTATGAAATGTGGCATCTAAATACCCAAAAGCCACTTTTTGTCCGGAAATTTCTTCTAAAGTCTTGACGATTTTGTCCAAAACTATGGGGCCTCTTGGCTGTAGTCCCAAAAGTACGGTATTTTCAAAAGTATCGTGATTTTCGATCAACTGGTGGCAAAACCGCTTCAATATGATAGCGATTTGCTGTTGGTCAAGGACAAGTCTTTTTTGCATGGCTGTGCTTTGCCTGCAAATATAAAAATAAATGAGGAAGATTGAAGATAGCGAGTTAAAGGGTTTTTTCTTTTTTTAAAATAACTGAATTTCCTGTCCAATACTGAAGGGTAAGAAGGTTTAAGATGAATCCAGTCGAATCAAATTCTATTGAGACTTAACTTTAAAATCAATTCGATTCATTTTCATCTTCCTCAGGTACATATTTGTCGCCATCCACTTTTATTTTGGTTAGGAAGTAAACCTCCCTTACTTCATCTCTTCCTCCATCATTGATAAATCTGATTTTCTGTTTTCCACTTAGTAAAAAGTAATCATCATACCACCAGGATAAATTAAGGCTGGTTTCCTGTGTCTCCCTTATCCTTTCATTTTCATTGGTGAGTTCTATTTCGAAGGATTTGTTTTCGAAAATGACTTCGCCGTCTTTCAGATAACTCATGTAGAGTTGGATACCGTCCATATATAAGTAATGGAGTTTGCTTCCGTCAAAACTCACTTCTCCATATTTTCCGGGGATGTTCGTTGACTTATTGGAAAGATTAAAAGCATTGTCCCAGATGACCTGACCTTCTTTGCCTATATACAGAAAATATGCTGAAATGAACTTGTATTCACCTTCATATTGCCATGGGAAAGGACTATAGCGTGCAGTATTGAAAAGCTGTGAACCATAAGCCGGTCCGTAATTCATCCCATCAAAATATAGTCTGTTTGGATTGAATCTATATGCATCATTGGCGTAAACACCATCCCGGGGAATATATCTTGGATTAGTGGCAGTGAAGTGATCATTATAAACCAAATAACCTTTATCTGTGGTAATGATTTCTCTGGAGGAAAATACTGGCTTGAGGCTGGGAGACTTGCCCTTCTCAAACTGTTTTTCCAGTTCTTTCCATTTTCTTTCTCTCTGCTTTTCATTCAGGTAATTATAGAAATTGGGGAAATCTTCCATGGTGTAATATTTCAAGACATATTCCCCAAATTCGTTGATATCAGCTATGTAAATTCCCTGATAAGCTTCTCTTCTTTTTTGGCCATAGGTGCCAATAACCGATTGCTGGAAATCTTCGATAGGAGTAAGTAATCCTTCCACTATCTCCATATTGCTTTCATCCAGTTTTTCTATGACTACTTCCCTGATTTTATTGCCCAATACATCAAAAGAAAGTACAGAAACCTGTTTTTGCTTGTATTTGTCCCGCCTACTGATCAAGACATCTATGATTTCAAGCTCACTGTCCTTGCGCAACTGTAGGACTAAAGTTTCTTTGCCATAAATCCCCTGTACCGTGTATACATCATTGTCGGAAATATTATAAATCTGCAAAATAGGCCGCATCTCTGCATTGCCTAGAAAGACAGCATGCCTGTTGAGTACAAAAAATTCTTTAAAATCCATCGGATAAATATTTTCCAATGGAAATTCATTTGCCTCATCAGTTTCAAGATTGATTTCAATCAGGTATTTCTCAGAATTGGAAGCAGACCCTTTCTGCATCAAAGCATAAAAAAAGTCTCCTTCTAAATCGTATCCCACGAGATCAAAATTTTCTTTGATATTGATTTCTTTGGTTGGGGTGGCCTGTAATCCGTAATCAGCTGAAAAATATTGAAACTTCGAGCGGAGATTGAATCCACGTTCCGGTTGGGCCCTAAAGGCCAATACCCCACTGGGCCTTTTGATGATCATAAAATCATTCTCCTGGAACTTGACTTCGACTTCCAATCTTTCGACAAATTCCATCTGGCCCAAAGCCATTTGGCTAAAAAAAATGAAAAAGAATAAGACTAAATAATAAGGGGTTTTCATCGAGATAACTTAACAATATGGTCAAACTGTTCTTTTTCGACAGGCATTACAGAAAGCCTGGATTGTTTCAATAAAGGCAAGGTACTCAATTCATCGTCTTCTTTTATCTGATCCAAAGTAAAAGGATTATTTAGAGATTTTGAAGCTTTGATTTTTACCGCAACCCAGCCTTTGTTCTCATCGTCTTTGGGATCCGGGAATGCCTCTTTGGAAACCTCAGCTATTCCCACAATCTCTTTGGTTTTGCCACTGTGGTAAAATAAAACTTTGTCTCCTAATTTCATTTCCTTTAGGTAGTTACGAGCCTGGAAATTACGTATGCCATCCCAAACGTCTTCTTCAAGTTTGCATAAGTCATCCCAGCCATATTCACTGGGTTCAGATTTTACTAGCCAATAATTCATCATGATTTAATTGTTAAAGCATGGCATAAGATAAGTTTTAAGATTTTATTTTGAAACAATTATTGATGACATTTGTCCTATTCAGAAACCAAATAATAAAAATTTTGGACCAGAAAAGTATACTGCGACAGCTCAAGCTTATCATCAAGCTCATGGAGCTTCATGACGAAAATTCTTTTAAAATCAGAAGTTATCAATCTGCAGTCAATACGATTGACAGAGGAGAGATTTCGATTGAAGGTAAAGGTATGGAGGAGCTTCAGGGGATCAATGGTATTGGTAAGGGGATTGCGGAAGTGATTTCTTCGCTGACTTTGAATGGAACTCATCCATATTTGGAAGAACTACTCAGCAAGACGCCAACAGGAATACTCGAAATATTAGAAATTAAAGGTTTGGGGCCCAAAAAGGTAAAAATCCTTTGGGATGAACTGAATATTACTTCTACGCATGAACTGATGGAGGCCTGTCAGTCAGGACAGGTAGCCAAGGCAAAAGGCTTTGGGGAAAAGACCCAGGAAAGTATCATTCAGGCATTGGAGTTTAGGGCTGCTAATATGGGCAAATGGCTGTTTGCCGACATTGAAGAAGCAATGAATGATCTTGCCAATAGCATTGGAAAGCTGAAAGGTGTCTCTAAAGTTTGCACTGTAGGGGAATTTGCCCGCAAAATGGAGGTCATCGAAGTTGTTGAATGGTTGGTGTCAACTGATGATCCAAGTGAGGTGATGATCCAGTTAAACGATCTGAAAACTCTTAGTCAGGAAAAAAAATTATCAAGTCCTTTCAAATGGAGAGGTAAGCTTCTTGAGCCAGAGGTGAGTTTGGTAATCCACTTTTCAGGTCGAGATAATTTTACAGTGGAAAAAATGCTCAGAACAGGGAGTAAGGCCCATTTACTTTATCCTTTGGAAGACAACAAGACTTTGGTCGAAATACTGAGAGAGGAGAAAGGAGCTGATACAGAAGAAGCTGTTTATGAAAAGGCTGGTCTTCCTTGGATACCGGAAGAGTTGAGAGAAGGCTATTTTGAAATGGAATGGGTGAAAACCAATAAGGTTGAGAGTTTATTGGAAGAAAAGGACCTGAAGGGGATTTTACATAACCACTCTACCTACAGTGATGGAAAGCATACACTCAGTCAAATGGCAGTATATTGCAAAGAGTTGGGATATGAATATTTGGGTATATCTGACCATAGCAGGACAGCCTCTTATGCAGGAGGCCTAGAAATTGAGAAAGTTCAGAAACAGCATCAGGAAATTGATGAATTGAACAAGAAACTTGCCCCTTTTAAGATTTTCAAAGGAATAGAAAGCGATATCTTGACAGATGGCAGTTTGGATTATCCAGATGAGATTTTGGCAAGTTTTGATTTTATAGTATCCTCCATTCACTCAGGATTGAGTATGGATAGGAAGAAAGCAACAGCCAGATTGCTCAAGGCCATTGATAATCCTTATACCACCATTTTGGGACATCCCACAGGAAGATTGCTGCTAAGAAGGGAAGGTTATCCGATTGACCATAAGGTTATTATCGATGCCTGTGCCAAAAATGGGGTAATCATAGAGATCAATGCCAATCCTTGGAGGTTGGACCTGGATTGGAGATGGGTAAATTATGCAATGGAAAAAGGTGTGAAATTATCGATTAATCCAGATGCACACGAAATGGAAGGATATGCAGATATGAGGTACGGCGTATTGGTTGGAAGAAAAGGGGGATTGACCAAAGAGATGACATTTAATGCTTTGTCTCGAACAGAAGTAGAAGCATATTTTCAAGAAAGAAAGAATAAAATCAAATCTAGATGAGCAATTGGATGGAAAAAGATGAGAATATGCTGTTGAAGCGCTCATTTATATTTGGAGTAATAGGGATTGTCATTTGTCTAATCCCTCTTTATAATAACTATTTTCATTTTATAGCACACTCTTTGGGTGCGCTTAATGGTATTGGAATTGCTTTGCAGTTTTTTGGATTGAGTATCGCAGTTTTGGTCCTGAGAAAACGGAAGATAGCAGAAGAAGTCAAGGATAAAGCCAAAAAGATGGTACTTGTATTAGGGGTAGCATTGGTATTCTTTTTTATGGTGATTTAAAGACTTTTCATTAATGTTCTATCAATTAAGGTTTTCGTTCATATTAGTGATCTTTCTTGGTCTTTCATGTGCCCAAGAAAAAAGCGGTTTTGATTGGCAAGAAGGAGATATTCTTTTTCAGGATGGAGACTGTGGAGATTTTTGTGACGCGATACGGAAGGTAACTGAGGGGTATAACGGTCAGGACTTTTCACACAACGGCATGTTGATTAAAGAGGGCGAAAATTGGATTGTGTTGGAGGCAATAGGAAAAGGTGTAAGTAAAACAACCTTAGAGGACTTTCTCAATAGACATCTTGATGAAAAAGGAAAACCAAAAGTGATGATAGGAAGGTTGAAGGAAGAGTTTCAATGGCTTGTTCCAAGGGCAATAGAAGAAGCTAAAATACACCTAGGTAAACCATATGATGCTTGGTTTGACTTTGAAAATGATGCTTTTTATTGTTCTGAATTGATTCACTTATCGTTTAAATCTGCAAATGGAGGAAAAGATCTGTTTACCCCCAAACCAATGACCTATCATGACCCGGATACAGGCGAGCTTTTTCCTGTTTGGGAAAAATACTTTGAAAAACTAGGTGTGCCTGTTCCTCAGGGAAAGCCAGGATTGAATCCAGGAGGTATGTCAATGGAACCTATATTAGAGATGTATTTTTTGAAATGAACAGTTCATTTTGTAAATGAGTTGAAAAATCACCCAATTGGGTGATGTGTTAGTGGTTGTAAGCCTGCAATTTTACATTGAATTTATTAATGATATCATTTTTGTCTTCATAGCATACTGGCCAGATGTTATGGGTTTTGCTCATAAGAATGAAATGTGAGCTTTTGAATTTGTTGATCGGTCTGGAACAATTTTCATTGATTTGATCCGGTATCCCATGTTTTGGTGGGGTAAGTAAAGGTTTATTTCTGTTAAAATTATTTAAATGCATTCCAATGAAACTACATAGATTACTTAATTATGCCTGTTGTTCAGGTTTATTGTTGCTTTTTCTGTTATTATCTGCCTGCATGAGTGAAAGTCTACAGGAGCCTGACAATTTTATGGAGTTAGAACAAGAGTTAGCTTCTTCACATTTTGATTTGTTTGAAGATGAAATAGGGCAATACCTTAGGAAGAACCCTTCTTCTCAGAACCGTTTAGTTGCGGCAATACGAAGTGCCACTGCCAAATATCACAATTTTGATAAAGCCAAATCAGCTGGATATGCCCTAGATCCACATTGTGTTGAAGTGCCGGGCTTAGGAGGGATGGGGCATCATGCGGTCAATCCAGGTTTGCTCATGTCTGCGTATGACCCTCTCCTGCCCAGTGTCCTGTTATTTGAACCGGGCAAAAATGGCCAGATGAAATTGGTCGGAGTGGAATATGTTGTTCCTGCAGATTTGTGGGATGAATCTAATGGTTTGCCAAAATTTGGAGAGATAGAATTTGCAGACCATCGTGAGATGACTGAAAATGAGGATGGCGAGCCTGTGAATGTCAATGGAGGGCCTCCTTTTCCTCATTATCAATTGCATGTTTGGATTTGGAAGAATAATCCTGCCGGCATGTACTTTCCTTTAAATCCGAATGTGAGTTGTCAGTTTGCATCAGAAGATTGACTTAAAATGGGGATATTTTTTTCCTTGAACCAGCCCTTTGAAACATTGTTTCAAAGGGCTTTTTGTTATTTATGGGTCTTTGGACAATAATGAAGGATTTGAAAAATCCTCTGCTAGAGAGTTGAGTTGTCTATGGAGACAGAGGATTACAGGCCTTTTTCTAAATAGACTGAAGTAATCGGGTACACAATTCTGATATCTTTTTCTGCTCTTAAGCGTTCCAGTACTGCTTCCGTTACTTGATGTTCAATTACACGTCTTTTACGAGGTAGTGTTAGGTACCTGAGTGAAAGTTGGATGCCCCTTTCATGGATCTTGGCATATACTGTTGGCGTGAACTGGCCGAAGGAAATGAAGTGCTCTTTATGGGCCTTCATAATGGACCGTTCAATGTTTTTGAAGTTATCCTGCATAAGGGTATTCATGATTTCCTTTAGGATAGTCTGAGCCTTTTTGAAATCTGAATCCAAACTGACGTAAATCTGTTGCTCATTCCAAATGTATTCAAAGCCTTGGCTATAGTTGGCCTGAGGATCTGAAAACACCTTACCATTAGGTACATGAACAATTCTTCCGGTACTCTGTTCAGCATCGACCCAATTACCTACTTCCAAAAGTGAGAATTGGAACAACCTCAAGTCCACTACATCTCCTTTGAACTCACCGATCTGGATCCTATCGCCCACATCGAAAGGCTTTCTCCAGTAGATGAAAATCCATCCGGCAATATTTACAAAAATGTCTTTTAGGGCAATGGCGATGCCTGCTGATAATAACCCTAAAAATGTGGTGAGAGATTGAAAATTACTGATCCAAATGTCGCCGATTAAGAGAAGTCCGATAATAGCTAAAAGGTATTGGATGGTTTTTCTCCAATGATATACCCGCTTCATGGCATCATCTGTGCGGACGCCGATAATCTTATAAGCCCCTTTTTTAATCAGCCACAGGACAAGCAGAATAAGTACAGTTTTGTAAATTTTCCACCTGACTTCGTATTCTATGATATCATTGAGATAGTCTATCCAGTTTTCCATAGCTCAAAAGTAAATCTAAGCTTAGTTTTGGTTTTTCACAAGAAACAGAAAAATTACATGTGATTCTTCGCGTATGATCGCAAAACACATGTAATTCTTTGGTTTGGTTTTTTGGTCTGTGCTTGAATTAATTAGCTTTCAATTTTTTTATCTCAATTTCTGACAACTTTCTCCTCCAAACTTGACTTTTTGACGATGTAATGTTTAAATTATAAACAGTTATATGTTAAAAATATTAACATTTCAGCATAAATCGATATCTGCTTATGTCACAGCCGGAGTGCTGTAAATATCTGTTTATATCGCGAAGTTTATATCCGTTTATATCGGCCACCATAGGAAGGCATATATCACTCAGTATATTTCCATGTTTATCAACTGCCATTCATATTACAGTTTCAAATACGGCACCCTATCCATCGAGTCTTTGGTTGCTGAGGCAAAAAGCAGAAAGCTCGATGCGCTTGCTTTGACGGATATCAATTCGGTGGCCGGAGTATTTCCCTTTATCCGCGAAGCGCAGCAAAAGGGCATACATCCTGTAATCGGTATTGATTTCCGCAACGGTGTCAAACAGCAGTACATAGGTTTGGCCAAAAATCAGGAAGGCTTCCACGAACTCAACCGCCACCTTTCCCACAGAAGGACCAAAGGGCTTGGCTTTGAGGACAAAGCCCCGGCTTTTCAGCATAGTTTTATCGTCTATCCTTTCAGGGAGAAGGTCTTTCCCTTGAGGGAGAATGAGTTTGTCGGCATCCATCCCTATCAGCTCAACCGCTTGGTGAAGTCTCCTTGGTACCGCTACAAAGACAAACTGGTATTGCTGCAATCTGTCAGTTTTTCCTCCAAACTCGAATTCAATGCCCACCGACTCCTGAGGGCAGTGGACAAGAATACGCTGCTCAGCAAACTCGAACCCGAAGAGCAGGGAGACATCAGCGATCAATTTTATTCTTATGCAGACATGGTAGCCCGCTGCGAAGGGCATAGCTACCTGCTGTACAATTCCCAGCGCCTGCTCGAAGCCTGTCAGTTTTCCTTCTACTTCCAGGCAGTGAAAAACAAGCGGGATATCCTGGGTTCGGATTGGGAAGACTTTGACTACCTGCGACAGGAGGCCTTCAAAGGTGCCATCAACCGCTATCCCAACCTGACACCTGAAATCAGCAAGCGCCTCGAAAAGGAACTGGAACTGATCCAGCAGAAGGGATTTGTCTCCTACTTTCTGATCAATTACGATATCATCAAGTTTGCCCATCAGCGGAACTTCTATCACGTAGGCAGGGGAAGTGGTGCCAATAGCATTGTAGCTTACTGTCTAGGGATTACCGACGTGGATCCCATAGAACTGGACCTCTACTTTGAGCGCTTCATCAACCTGTACCGGGAAAATCCACCTGACTTTGACATTGACTTCAGTTGGACGGATCGGGATGAGGTGGTGAAGTATATTTTTGATAAATACAACAAGGAAGACCAAGAACACGTGGCCTTATTGGGTTCCTATAGCACATTCAAATCCAATTCCATGTTGCGGGAACTAGGGAAGGTCTTTGGTCTGCCCAAAACCGAGATCGAGTCCTTGATCTACCATGCTGAAAAGCCTGACTATATTCCCGATCAGTATGGAAAGCTGATCCTCAGGTATAGTCAGGTATTGCACGGGATGCCTTCACATCTGACTATCCATGCCTGTGGTATACTGATTTCCCACAAGCCCATCCACTATTACACCGCCACTGAAATGCCTCCCAAAGGATTTCCTTTGGCACATATTGACATGCATACGGCAGAGGATATCGGGCTGCACAAGTTTGATATCCTCTCCCAGCGTGGACTGGGGCATATCAAAAGCAGCCTGGAGCTTATCTACCAAAATCAGGGCGTACAAGTGGATATCCGTCAGGTAGAGCAATTCAAAAAAGACCCCAAAATCAAAGAACTGTTGCGGACGGGACATACCATCGGGGCATTTTATGTGGAATCACCCGCCATGCGTATGCTATTGGCCAAAATGAAAGCAGATGAATACCTAGAATTGGTGGCCGCCAGCTCCATCATCCGCCCGGGCGTGGCCCGATCGGGGATGATGCGTGAATATATCCTGCGTCATGTGGATCCCGAAAGGCGCAAGCAGGCCCATCCCGTGATGATGGACATCATGCCCGAAACCTACGGCATCATGGTCTATCAGGAAGATGTGATCAAGGTGGCGCATTACTTTGCGGAGCTTAGCCTTTCGGAAGCGGATATCCTCCGACGTGGCATGAGCGGGAAGTCCCGCTCCAAAGATGAATTCCAAAGGGTGAAGGACCAGTTTTTCCTCAATTGTGAAAAATTGGGAAGAGACCCTAAGATCACTGCGGAAGTTTGGCATCAGATCGAGAGTTTTGCGGGTTACTCCTTCGCCAAGGGGCATTCGGCTTCCTTTGCGGTGGAGAGCTATCAGAGTTTGTACCTGAAAGCCTACTTCCCGCTGGAGTTCATGGTGGGGGTGATCAATAACTTTGGGGGCTTTTACCATACCGAATTCTACATTCACGAACTCCGCATGAACGGGGCCGATATACAGCCCCCCCATATCAATGAGAGCGATTACCTCACCAATATCAAAGGGAAGACTGTCTATCTGGGCTTTATCCATCTGAAGTATCTTGAAAAAACCAGCGTGGAGAAAATACTGGGCGAACGCAGGGCCAATGGTCTATTTATGGGACTTTCTGATTTTATCGCCCGGGTGGATATCAGCTTGGAGCAGGCCTTGATCCTGATCCGTATCGGCTGTTTTCGCTTTACGGGCAAGAGCAAGCAGGAGCTGCTTTGGGAAGCACACTTTATTCTGAATAAACGTAAGGTCGTGGCTACGGGAAATGAACTCTTCCGGCAGGCAGGTTTTCGGGAATTGCAGGTTCCAGAGCTCGAAGATGCTGACCTTAGACAGGAGATTGTGGACCAGATCGATATTTTGGAATTTCCTTTGGACAGTCCCTTCCACCTGGTCAAAGATCAAACCGTCCCCAGCATCAAGGCGAGGGATCTGAAGCAGTACTTAGGCAAACAAGTACAAATCATCGGGTATCTCGTGACGATCAAATACACCCGAACGGTGAAGGGAGACGTGATGAACTTCGGGACCTTTATCGATAGGGAAGGGGACTGGATAGACACCGTACATTTCCCTCCGGTGGTGAAAAAGCATCCCTTCAAAGGCCGCGGTATCTACCTGATCAAAGGCAAGGTCACGCAGGAATTTGATTTTTACAGCATTGAAGTGGATAGCTGTGAAAGAATGGCCTATTGGAATGCGGCTGATTGAAGTGGGGTTGATGGGGCTGTCCGAAAAGGGCAGCCTTTTTTATGCTGCAATTTTTTGATTTTGAAAATCTAAAGTCATGATTGGGGATTTTTGATTAGATTTTTTCCTTGACACGTATAATACTGGTCGACTAAT
>NZ_JBHLWI010000032.1:0-88488 GCF_042432905.1 Fontibacter flavus
GGAGATTCTTCGCTCGTTCCTCGCTCAGAATGACGGTTACTCTTATCTGTCAATGGTAGTGAAGCGAGAAGTCTATTGATCTAACCATTATTTTTCTATTTGCCCGTTGTCCTGCTTCTCCAGAAGATGGACTCCCGTAATCTCAATCCGCACAAGAATTCGTGGCAATTCGCAAGCTTCGCGCATAATTCATTTACCTAAGAAGCAATAGACCTGGAAACACATTTCCTCCAGATTTTCCCCTCAAATCCAAAAAATTAAATATTCGAGTAATTCGTGCAATTCGTGGTTAAATTTTCCATCAATTCGCGGTTCCATTTCGCCGGCGTATCCAGACAATTTTCCGCATAAGACTACAGCGCCGGCTCTGGGGATGGTCTATACATTTTTACCCTGGGTTTCGGTACCCCTCACCCAGGGCTATTGAAAAGTTTAACCACTTCGTGGTTGGACTCAATTTCCAATATTGTATTAAGAATACCAGCGCCAGCTGCTTAGCGCCCTTGTTTCGTCTATTCCTAATTCAAACGCCAGTATTACCTTGAAAAACCTCCCCATCCTTTCAATTTTCTTTGTAAAACTTTGTGATCCTTTGTGGTCCTTTGTGGTCCTTTGTGGTAAATAAATTCCTTGTCCTCAACAAAAACGTAATCCCCTTCAGAACAAGAGTTCGTGTCAATTCGCAAGCCTCGCGCATAATTCATTTACCTAAGAAGCCTTAGACCAGATTAGACCTTTCCTCCAGATTTTCCCCTCAAATCCAAAAAATTAAATATTCGAGTAATTCGTGCAATTCGCGGTTAAATTTTCCATCAATTTGCCCGTTGTCCTGCTTCTCCAGAAGCCGAATAGCCGTAATCTCAATCCGCACAAGAATTCGTGGCAATTCGCAAGCTTCGCGCATAATTCATTTACCTAAGAAGCAATAGACCTGGTAACACATTTCCTCCAGATTTTCCCCCAAATCCAAAAATTTAAATATTCGAGTAATTCGTGCAATTTGTGGTTAAATTTTCCATCAATTTGCCCGTTGTCCTGCTTCTCCAGAAGCTGGACTCCCGTAATCTCAATCCGCACAAGAATTCGTGTCAATCCGCAAGCCTAGCGCAAAATTCATTTCCTTGTGATGCATTGATCAAAAAATGGCATCAAAATCTCCAAGTTGCCAAAATCGAGATTATAATTAATACAATTTGCGTAATTCGCGGTTAAAAAATCCTTCTCCTACCGAACCCATCTCCCAAACTTTTCAAAACTCCAACCTTTTTACTTTCTCCTTTTGCCTTGGCTCTTACTCTTTCCCGAAATCCCCCTTTCAAAATCCGAAATTCTTAATTTTTCATTCTTAATTCAACATCCTCAACCCTTTTACCTTTTGCCTTGGCTCTTACTCTTTCCTGAAATCCCCTTTTCGAAATCCGAAATTCTTCATTTTTCATTCTTAATTCAACATTCTCAACCCTTTTGCCTTTTACCTTTTGCCTTGGCTCTTCAATCATTCTACATTACTCCTCCCCTCCTTATGCTTTGCCTCTTAAAACCTTCTAAACTCCAACCACGACAACTTGATAACCCGACAACAATTACTTTGCCTTTATTTCACCACAAACCACCCATTCCGCATCTCCTCCCGATTATACCGCATCGGTTTCAAATCCGGATAGGTCAACACCTGCCTGCCTGCAGCCTCCACAATGGCCTGCGCAGCAGCAGTGTCCCACTCCATGGTGGGCGCAAAGCGGGGATAAAGCTGGGCTTTGTTCTCTACTACCAGCATAAACTTCAAACTCGAACCCATGCTGATGGTCTTCGCGCCTGGATATTGATCTATAAACTTTTGGGTTTCCTCACTCAGATGGGAACGGCTGGCAACAATGGTAGTGATTTCTTGTAAAGCTGAATTCTGTAATCGAATGGGTTCTTGCTTTCCTTCCTGTTTCCATGCTCCTTCTTCCCCGCTACCCCAGTACAACCAATCCAAAACAGGTGCATACACCACTCCAAGAATGGCCTGCTGCTGATGGATGAGGGCGATATTGACGGTGAATTCCCCGTTCTTTTTGATAAACTCCTTCGTGCCGTCCAGCGGATCTACCAGCCAGTAATAGTCCCAGTTTTTTCGGATTTCGTAAGGGATTTCAGCACCTTCTTCAGAAAGGATAGTGATACCCGTTTCCAGTAAGCCATTTACAATGACCTCATGTGCAGCCAAGTCTGCTTTGGTCAGCGGAGAGTCATCTTTCTTATATTCCACTCCCTGATCGAAGGATTGGTACACAGAAAGGATGGCCTTCCCTGCTTGCAGGGCTGTGGATTGAGCGAGGGAGCTGAGAAGTTCGAGGTTCATCAAATTTAAATATTGTAAAGAGCCAAGGAAAAAGGCAAAAGTAAAAAGTGTCCGACTCCTCCATTTAATTACTAATCCATTTTTTTGAGAATACTAGCCAAGATATTTTTCAGCTCTTTGCTTTCAGTAACCAAGAATTCCAGTTCTTCATTTGGATTATCTTCCAAAGCTTTTAATACTCTGAGCCAATAATTGGATTCTCGAGCTTCTTTTAAAGCAATTCTAACTTTATTTTTAAAATCTGCTTTTGATGATCCTGCTTGCGCTTCCTCATAGTTAGCGCCAACTGAAGTCGAAGATTTTCCTAATTGAAATTTAATGATTTGAAATTCAGAAGAATGAGGCAAATCTCTTAATAGCTTCAAACATCTTACACCGAAATTAAAAGTCCTTTCCAGCAAATCATTCTCTCTCATTTATTCATCTTATTTTTTACTTTTGAATTGGTCACTCACTTTTGCCCTTTTACTTTTTACTTGGCTCTTATAAAATTAACCTACTTGGTCCTTTTTACTTTTGCCTTGGCTCTTATAAATTAACCCTACTTGGTCCTTTTTACTTTTGCCTTGGCTCTTATAAATTAACCCTACTTGGTCCTTTTTACTTTTGCCTTGGCTCTTATAAAATTAACCCCACTTGGTTCTTTTTACTTTTGCCTTGGCTCTTATAAAATTAACCTACTTGGTCCTTTTTCCTTTTGCCTTGGCTCTTATAAAATTAACCCTACTTGGTTCTTTTTACTTTTGCCTTGGCTCTTATAAAATTAACCCTACTTGGTCCTTTTTCCTTTTGCCTTGGCTCTTAAGAATTACAACCTCGCATCCACAGCCTCCTTCGACAGGAACCCTTTCACATCATACACCACACAGCTATCAGATTTCTGAATTTCCATGCCCTTGAATTTGTCATGGGATACAGCAAGTATAACACCTGAATAGGCTCCAAGATCCAAAGGATGATCGCCGTTCAGAATTCCAATGCCATATTCATGCATCACTTCCTCCGGAGAGGCCCAAGGGTCATACACATCCACATCCATATCGAAGGACTTCAACTCATGGTAAATGTCGATCACTCGGGTATTGCGGATATCGGGACAGTTTTCTTTAAAAGTAATACCCAAAATCAGGACTTTGGAATCGATCACCTTCAGGTCCTTGCGCATCATGTGTTTGATGAGTTCGGTGGCCACATGTCGGCCCATGGAATCATTCAGTCTTCTCCCGGCAAGAATGATCTCGGGATGATACCCCACTTCCTGTGCTTTTTGGGCCAGGTAATAAGGATCTACTCCGATACAGTGACCACCTACCAATCCCGGTTTGAAAGGTAGAAAGTTCCACTTGGTACCTGCAGCCGCCAATACCTCATGGGTGTCTATCCCTAGCAAATTGAAGATTTTGGACAGTTCATTCACAAAGGCAATGTTGATGTCCCTTTGGGAGTTTTCGATCACCTTGGCCGCTTCGGCAACTTTGATGGAAGAAGCTTTATGGGTTCCAGCCACGATCACGGCTTTGTAGAGTTGATCCACATATTCCGCTACTTCAGGCGTGGAACCGGAAGTTACCTTCAGGATTTTGGTTACGGTATGTTCTTTGTCCCCTGGATTGATACGCTCAGGAGAATAACCTGCGAAAAAGTCCTCGTTGAATTTCAGTCCGGAAACCTTTTCCAATACAGGCACGCACTCCTCTTCCGTCACACCTGGATAAACGGTGGATTCATAAATGACCACATCCCCTTTTTTCAGGATTTTACCGATGGTTTCGGAGGCCTTGATCATGGGAGTGAGCACAGGCCGGTTGTGTTTATCCGTAGGGGTAGGAACGGTTACTACAAAGATATTACAGTTGGAGATGGCGGAGACTGCATCGGTAACCAGCAAGCCTTTGCCTTTTTCATCCAGTGCAATGGCATTGGAAATCAGTACAGACTGTAAAAGTTCGTCCTCTACTTCTAAGGTACGGTCTGTGCCTTTCTGGAGTTCATCCACCCTTTTCGGGTCAATATCGTAACCAACGGTTTTGAATTTTTCTGCGAATGCTACCGCCAAAGGCAGGCCTACATAGCCCAAACCAATAATGGCGATTTTGGAATCTTGTAATGGAGTCAGCATTTTTTAATCAGTGTAAAAATGGAAATATGTTTAGTTTGAAATTTCGGCGTAAATATAAGGATTGAGTATAAGTTATTGTGATTTAAGAATAAGGAATATTGAAGGAAGGATTAATTTAGATGGATTTTTTTTGATAGCGTTTGTGTTTCCGTGTATTGATGAAAGAACTTATTGTCCTGCTTCTCCAGAAGCAGGACTCACAGAATCTCAATCAGCGCAAGAATTCGTGTCAATTCGCAAGCCTCGCGCCTAATTCATTTACCTAATAAGCAATAGACCTGGAAACACATTTCCTCTAGATTTTCCCTCAAATCCAAAAAATTAAATATTCGAGTAATTCGTGCAATTTGTGGTTAACTTTTCCATCAATTCGCGGTTCCATTTCGCCGGCGTATGTGGACCATTTTCCGTATCGGAATCTTGCGCCTGCCTCCCTTTAGGAGGCAGGCTCGGGGACGGGCAAATCACTATTAACCCAGGGTTTTGGTCGTTCCTCCCTTCACCCTGGACTATCACATGTCGCCTCCCGACTTTCGGGACAGGCTATTCAGGGCTATTTCTAATTCACTTGCCCTTACTAAAACGTAACCCTAATCAAATCAAGAATTCGTGTCAATCCGCAAGCCTCGCTCAAAATTCATTTACCTAGGAAGCCTTTGACCAGGTTAAACATTTCCTCCAGATTTTTCCCTCAAATCCAAAAAATTAAATATTCGAGTAATTCGTGCAATTCGCGGTTAAATTTTCCATCAATTCGCGGTTCCGTTTCGCCGGCGTATTCAGACCATTTTCCGTATAAGATTACAGCCCCGGCTCTGGGGACGGTCTATACATTTTTACCCTGGGTTTCGGTACCCCTCACCCAGGGCTATTGAAAAGTTTAACCACTTCGTGGTTGGACTCAATTTCCAATATTGTATTAAGAATACCAGCACCAGCTGCTTAGCGCCCTTGTTTCGTCTATTCCTAATTCAAACGCCAGTATTACCTAGAAAAACCTCCCCATCCTTTCAATTTTCTTTGTGAAACTTTCCCGTTTCACGGGACAAGTTGTGATCCTTTGTGGTCCTTTGTGGTCCTTTGTGGTAAATAAATTCCTTGTCCTCACCAAAAAGGTAATCCCCTTCAGTTCAAGAATTCGTGTCAATTCGCAAGCTTCGCGCAAAATTCATTTCCTTATGATGCATTGATCAGAAAATAGCATCAAAATCCCCCAAAAGCTAAATTCTAGATTAGAATAATTTGTGTAATTAGTGGTTTAAAATCCTTCTCCCGCAGAACCCATCTCCCAAACTTTTCAATACTCCAACCTTTTTAATTTACCTTTTGCCTTGGCTCTTACTCTTTCCCGAAATCCGCCTTTCAAAATTCGAAATTCTTCATTTTTCATTCATCACTCTACATTAAAAATCAAACCAGCCCAGGTTTCTCCCTCTCCAACCGCTCATAAATCTGCTTCACTTCCTGGGCATTTTCCTTCTGCAAAACCAAAATGGCATCTTCCGTATGGATCAGGATCGTGTTCGTCAAACCGGTAAACTCCGTATGCAGGTCTGTGCCGATTACCATATTGCCCAAATCGTCTTTGGGATAGCCTTGTTCACTGAGGTATTGATAGATGGATTCAAAAGAGCCCATGTCGGACCAATCAAAGGCAGCAGAAACCATCTTGATCTTATCCGTCCTTTCCATCACCGCATAATCCACGGAAATGGAAGGTATAGCTAATGAAAGTTCTTCGCTCAGAAACGCTCCCTCCAAGCTATTGAAAGCTTCTAATGATTTTTCATACACCTCAGGCTCATACTTGGCCAGTTCATGAAGAAAAACTTCTGCCCTAGAACAGAACATTCCTGAATTCCAGAAAAAATCACCACTTTTTACAAAAACTTCGGCGGTTGGACGATCCGGTTTTTCCCTGAAACTCACTACCTCTTCCCCATTCGCTTCAATATAGCCAAAACCTGTTTCCGGACTCTTTGGTGTCAGACCAAAGGTCACCACATGGCCTTCCACCGCCAATTGGATGGCCCGATTCACTGCTTCTGAGTAGGCTTTACCAGGCTGAATGAGGTGATCGGAAGGGGTTACAAACAAGATGTCTCTTGGATCCCCTGAGAAAGCTGCAAATGCTATAGCTGCTGCGGTATTACGTGGGCAGGCCTCAATAATTTCTCTATAATGGGCAACCCCTGCTTTATTGAGGTCTTTTCTGGATAACAAGTAATTGTCTTTGTTGCCGACAATCAAAATCTCTTGACAAAAAGACTGGTTTCTCCGCACCGTCTTTTGGAACAAAGTCTCCCCCTCAAAAATAGGCAGGTACTGCTTAGGTCTGCTTTTCCTGGATAAAGGCCAAAGACGGGAACCGACCCCGCCACTAAGAATAACGTTTATGATGGACATAATCTATTTATACAAAGAATCAATTTACGAATTTAAGGGAATAGAGGAAGAGACCGGCAAACTAGATAAGATTTATCAAACTTTGTTGATGATAATTTGAAATTAAAATTTTTATTTTAGATTTACTCTGCAATCAAATTGTTTACAATTGACTGCATTTAATCGCCCTAGTTTATACAAATCATTATTTTATTCAGGCATTCTTTTTTCTGATGCCTCCTTATTGATTATTTCATCAACAAAATAGGATTATGAAGTTAACTTCTATTAAACTGATCACTACTCTCTTTTTCTGTATTGCCCTATGTTCAGGCAATCTGGTTACCGCTCAAAATTTTCAAAAGCAGGCAACTGACAAAACCCATCAAGTAAGTTTAGGCGTGGGACCATCATTCATCTATGCAGACAATGGGGGAGACTACCCCAGTATGACCTTTCCCGTCAGGCCTAACTTTTCATTGGCCTATACCAAAAGTTTGGTCAAATGGATGGGGATTCGCTTCAGCACAGGTCTGCAAAGAGTAGGTAGCTGGGACGGATTTAATCCCGGAACTCTTGAAAACTGGGCATCTAGAAACCAAACAGCTTCCTATAAGGGTTCTGCTATGTATTTTGACATCATGCCACAATTTTTGTTGTTCCCTCAAGACCATATCACCAGTAGACCAAAATTCAATGCCTATGGTGGAATTGGTTTCGGTGCACTTTACATCAACCGTAACCAAAACCCCGATAGTGAAAACAGCAATAGGGTCAGTACCGTGACTTCCTACCTCCCAATCCGTGCGGGGGTGACTTATGTCATCGGTGACTTATTTAATATCGGACTTGAAGCCACTTTCTTCAAAACCTTTGCGGATGATTTGGATGGAAATATTGGCCACAATAACAGGAATGACCATATGGGACAATTCAACGTGGTATTACACCGTTATTTCTAATTAAACCAAAAAAATACAGTTGCTTAACAAGTAAAAGTTGCGATCACTCCAAAGTTGTTCTGCAAGAATACGGAACAGAAAACAGCAGTCACGAGACTGCTGTTTTTTGATTTTTTTAATCCTTATGATAGACCAAACCATATCATTCTCTGCTCTGGTGACGGGCTGGGCATTCCAACCCTACTGTTAGGCAATCCCGCTGGGATTATTCCAGCCTTCTCTTAAGATAGACAAAGTTGTCCTGCTTCTCCAGAAGCTGGACTTCTCTATTCTCCATCAGTTCAAGAATTCGCATCAATTCCAAAACCTTGCGCCTAATTCATTTTCCTATGATGCCTTGATCAGGAAATGACATCAAAAACCCCCAGCCGCCAAAATCTAGATTATAAAAATCAGTGAAATTAGTGGTTAAAAAATCCTTCTCCCGCAGAACCCATCTCCCAAACTTTTCAACACTCCAACCTTTTTACTTTTACTTTTTGTCTTGGCTCTTACTCTTTACTGAAATCCGCACTTCAAAATCCGAAAACCCAACTCTTCAAAACATAAATGACTCGTAATACATAAATTATCCACTAAAATGCAAAGTCAGAAAAAATAATTCAAAAATCTCTTGGGGATAAAAAAAATAGTCATGATGTTTACTATAAGCAGAGGTGAAGTGAAGATTTTTAACCAAAAATCTACCATCTTCATCCATACCTAATTTTGTTACTTTAACTCTAATCCATATGAAAAAGCTATATATAATGAGGTTTATCTTCCCTCTATTGGCTTCTTTGGTTTTCATGGCCTGCTCTGACGATGATGAGCCCAAAGATGAAAACCCAGTAACGTCTGTTCCTTGGGCAAAAGTCGAAAACCTGACCGGTGACGTTTACAATAGTCAGGTGATTAACGACAAACTGACTATTCTTGGCAGAAACAATCTGTTCTTTGATGTACAATTAGATGCCGTGAGCAATCCTCAGAGTATCGTGAATTTCCTGACAAGGCTCGGCAGATACAGACTTCCCCTATCACAAGATATATTTATATCCCGTTCAGAAACAGAAGTTTTTTTATTCCCTATCAATGCAGTCAACCGGGATAATGCCACAGTTCTTGACCTAAAGACGTTCGATCCTAATTTTTCCACATTTGAGGACATTCCTTTTTGGCAAGGTGATGTAATGGGTATGGACCCGGCAGGTACTACAGTATTGGTTCCTTACAGAACTATCGTCAATGGTTTGGCGACCAGTAATCCAAACTACCTATTATTAAAAATCGGACTGGAAGAAGGTAAGGTAGTTGTCCGTGAACACAAATTGATCAAAGAACAATTACGTGATTATTATGTGGAAACCACTAGTATTCGCTCCATGAGGAATTTCTTTATGGTAGTGATAGAAGGCAGTACCTATAAAATCAACCATAATGGTGATCTGGAATTAATTGGCAATACAGCTTTACGTGGTGTTGAGCGTGAAAATCAGATCTATTTCTTCTCAGAAAACAGAGATTCAGGAAAAGTTACGGTGACGAATGCCGACATCAATGGAGGTAATAGAAGAGCTATTGGGGAGTTTGACTTAAGCTTGGAGACACTTAGTGCAGGGTATTCTGTTGTAGACAATCAGATCATCGGATATTCCGGTAAAAACATCTTTTTGATAACTTTGGCAGCGAACTCTGTGAAAGCAGAATTGCTGAACAGTCAGGGAATGGAAGGATCAATTTCTTCCATGAACAAAGTAGGCGACAAGGTTCTGATCACCTTGATCCGTTCAGGTCAAGGCGGCGCTGTCACCAAACCTCTTGCCAATTTTATAGACAAGATTAAATAAAACTTGATCAGCTTTCCATTCAATACCTGATTGGGAAACAGTTTCCCAGTCAGGTATTTTTTTTTACCAATATCCCGAAGTGAATGGAAATTATAGATATCCTACTTCTCTAGAAGCCGGACTCACGTAATCTCAATCCGCACAAGAATTCCTGTTAATTCGCAAGCCTCACGCATAATTCATTCCCTTGTGATGCATTGATCAGAAAAAGGCATCAAAATCCCCCCAGCAGCCAAAATTTAGAATATAATAATTAATGAAATTTGTGGTTTTTATTTCAATTTAATTCTCGGTTCTATGTCGCCAAAATTACTTAAAAAACTTCCCCTTTCCTCCTTTTCCCTTTGTGATGCTTTGTGATTCTTCGTGGCCTTAGTGACCTTAGTGACCTTAGTGGTCAATGAATTCCTTGCCATAACCAAAAACGTAATCTCAATCAACACAAGAATTCGTGCAAATTCATAAGCTTCGCGCAAAATTCATATACCTAAGAAGCAATGATGTAAAAATAGCTTTACACATTCACCGCTGCCTAATTCCAGGAAAAATTAATTAGTGCAATTCGTGTAATTCGCGGTTTAAAAAACACTTCTCCTACCGAACCAAGCTCCCAAACTCACCAAGCTCCTATTTTCCGAAATCCGACTTTCGAAATCCACCTTTCAACCCACCCCTTTCCATTCATCAACCTAAATCCCCCTCCATATCAAAAGCTTGTTTTCATTGGTTTTTATACACTTATTTGAGTATTAATTATTCAAAAACCATCCTAAACGATGATCAAAACATATACAAAATTTGCCCAAATAGGCTGGCTTGGTCTGATAATGCTCCTGGCATTCATCCTTCCACAGCAAAACCTTTTCGCCCAACAGGTGGACATGAGCCAGTTCAAGGCCATGAAAACTCGAAATGTGGGCCCTGCCGCCATGAGCGGCCGTATCACTGCCATAGATGCAGTCCATGAAAACCCGAATATCATTTATGCAGGCTCGGCTTCAGGAGGCCTATGGAAATCCACTTCCGGAGGCATTACCTGGGATCCGATTTTCGACGAAGAAAAAGTGCATTCTATCGGTGCCATCTCGATTTACCAGAAAAACCCAAACATTATCTGGGTAGGTACAGGTGAAGGCAATCCAAGAAACTCCCTGAATATGGGTTATGGGGTTTACCGCTCACTAGATGCCGGTAAAACCTGGCAAATGATGGGCTTGGAAAAAACCAAAGCCATACACCGAATCATCGTCCATCCAGACGACCCAAATACCGTTTTTGTAGGGGCTATTGGCTCCCCATGGGGCGAACAAGAGGAAAGAGGTGTTTACAAAACCACAGATGGCGGTAAAACCTGGAAAAAAATCCTTTATATAGACGCTAAGACGGGTGTTGGGGAAATGATCATGGATCCCAACAATCCCAACAAGATCTTTGTCAATATGTGGGAACACAGAAGATACCCTTGGTTCTTCAAATCAGGTGGACCTTCTTCAGGTCTGTATGTGACCATTGACGGTGGTGACAACTGGAAAAAACTGGATGACAAAAACGGTCTGCCAAAAGGAGACTTGGGCAGAATGGGATTAGCCATGTCAAAATCCAATTCCAACAAAATCTATGCTTTGGTAGAATCTTCCAAAAATGCCCTTTATGTATCGGAAGATGGCGGAGACAATTTCAAAATGGTCAATGACAAAGGTGAAATCGGTGACCGTCCATTCTATTATTTTGAAATCTACGCAGATCCTAAAAACGCAGACAGAATTTACACCCTCTATTCCAGAGTGGGTATGAGTGAAGATGGTGGACGTTCTTTTTCGCAGCTCCTCTCTTATGAAGGTGTACACCCTGACCACCATGCTTGGTACATCAATCCGAATGATCCAAATTTTATGATTGATGGTAACGATGGTGGGCTGAACATCACTAGAGACGGTGGCAAAACCTGGTTTTTTGCAGAAAACATCCCAGTTGGCCAGTGGTACCATATCAACGTCGACAATGAAGTGCCTTACAATATTTATGGAGGTCTTCAGGACAACGGTAGCTGGGTTGGTCCATCCTACGTATGGAGAAGAGACGGTATCCGCAACACCTACTGGCAGGAAATCATGTTCGGTGATGGATTCGATGTGGTGTCAGATCCGGACAACTCCAGATATGGCTATGCCATGTCTCAAGGAGGTAACGTGGCGAGATTTGACAAAGAAACAGGACATAAGAGAACCATCAGACCTACCCATCCAGATAAGGATGTTTTCCTAAGATTCAACTGGAACGCTGCTATTGCCCTTTCTCCACATAATTCTGCAACCATCTATTATGGTAGCCAATTTTTGCACAAGAGTACTGACCGTGGTGAAACCTGGGAAATCATTTCTCCGGATTTGACTACTAATGATCCTGAAAAACAAAAGCAACAGGAAACTGGTGGCTTAACCTTTGACATCACAGGAGCGGAAAACCACACCACTATCATCGCCATTGCACCTAGCCCGATTGATCCAAATGTGATCTGGGTGGGTACGGATGATGGCAATGTGCAGGTAACACGTGATGGCGGTAAAACCTGGACAAATACCGCAGCCAAATTGACCGGATTGCCAAAGGGCAGCTGGATTCCACAAATCCAAGCCTCCAAATACGATGCAGGTGAAGCCTGGATTGTCGCCAACAACTACCGTAACAATGATTTCTCTGCCTATGCGTACAGAACCAAAAATTATGGCAGTACTTACGAAAGAATTGCAGATGACAGCAAAGTATGGGGTTATACCCTGTCTGTTATCCAAGACCCAGTAGAGCCAAACCTCGTTTTCTTGGGAACTGAGTTTGGATTGTATGTCAGCTTTGACAATGCAAAAACCTGGAACCAATGGAGACATGGCTATCCAAATGCAGTGTCAACTTATGACATGGTAATTCAGGAAAGAGAAGCGGATTTGGTCATCGGTACCTTTGGCCGTTCTATTTATGTGTTAGATGATATCAGACCATTGAGGGTATATGCCAAAAACCAAGGCAAAGCACCTGCAGCAAAAATTACAGCTGTAGAACCTTCTGATGCCTATCAGGCAGAAATCAACCAACCGCACGGTGAGCGGTTTGCAGCAAGTGCTAAGTATACTGCTGAAAACAGGGCTTTTGGCGGTAGACTGCATTTTATCCTTAATGATGCTGGTAAGGAAAAATTGGATACCGTGACCGTTTCCATTATCAATGCAGCAGGTGAAAAAATCAGAACCATCAAGACGGTACCTCAACAGGGTGTCAATCAGGTAATCTGGAATCTTGATCGTAAGTCCTCAGTGGACACCCCAATGGGCAGAGGTGGAGCCGGTGGTGGATCAAGAGCCAGAGGTTTCTTCGAACCTAGTGGCGGCGCTGCTTTGCCAGGAACTTATAAAGTAGTATTTGAATATGCGGATGCTTCTTCCGAAACCAGCATCAAAGTGCATGCTGATCCAAGAATCAACCCTGCTTTGGCGGATCTTCAGGCAAGAGAGACCTTCATCAAAGAAGTGGAAGTCTTGAGTGCTGATGTGATGAAGGCCACTAGACAGTTGGATGAAGCTAAAAACACCATCGATAAATTATTGGCCTATGCCAGAGGTATCGAAGATACGGAAGTGAAAGAATTGGTGAAATTGGCCAATGATACCAAAAAGAAAATAGATAGCACAAGAGAAGCATTCTATGGTCCAACAAGAGAAGGACAAGGTATTGTGAGAAATCTATATCCAACCACAATGAGCAGACTCTTTGCTCCTAGAAGTTATGCCAACTCCTCTTATGGAGCACCTGGAGCAACTGAACAAAGGTTGATGCAACATGCCAAACAAAGTGCTGAAGAAGCGATGAAGGTGTATAGTGCATTCTTCGAAAATGACTGGAAACCTTTCGAAGAAAAAGCCAAGGCTACGAAGATAGATATCTTCCAAGTCCTGGATAAATAATAAGCCCAACAAAAAAGCCCCGGTTTCGGGGCTTTTTTGTTATTATGTCTAACCTACTCTAATGGAATGAATACCTTACTAGTCCAGGCCCGAAGGGGCGTGATATCCCATCGATACATCAAGGCTCCAGAATCCCCATACCAAAAAGCGCAAAGTCATACTTCACAGGGTCCTGAGGATCAAAGATTCGTAACCTCTCGGTCAACTCTACTGCCGTCTGCCAGTCCGTCTGCTTCCTACTGATCAATCCCAGCTTCCTCCCCACCCTATCCACATGCAGGTCACAGGGACAGATCAACTGATACGGTTTGATGGTTTTCCATATACCAAAATCAACACCTTTATCATCCTCCCGCACCATCCAGCGCAAAAACATATTGATCCGCTTACAGGCAGCCTTCCTCTTGGGCGTCGCCACATGCTTTCTAGTCCTCTGAGGCGCATCGGGCAATTGAAAAAAGAAATCGTGAAAGTTGATCAAAAGCCTTTCCATCACATCCACTTCCTCAGTCCATCCTATGGTGAAAGCCTCCTCCAAACTCTCATAGTTTTGATAAAACCACCTGAAGAATGCAATGAAATACAGTGTATCAATATCGTTAAACGTCCGGTGCTTGAAATTCAAAAAAGGCCTCAAATCCTCCTCTTGATGATTCAGCACAAAATCATGTGGCGCATTGTCCATCATGGCCAATAGCTCCAAACACTTGTTAATGATGGTTTTCCGCTGTCCCCAAGCCAAGGTGGCGGCTATAAAACCGGCAATTTCAATGTCCTGCTTTTTGGAAAATCTATGGGGTATGGAAATAGGATCGAGCGTGATAAAATCAGGTTGGTTATACTCGGCAACTTTCTGATCTAAAAATTCTTTTAACTCCATCTCAGATCGCCACCTTTACTTCTCCCCCCTGAATCCCATCAAACCATTTGAACATCAGATTATTGCCCTGACGCTCTGAAAGGTGCCAATCAAAACATTTGATCGTGGTCAAAGAAGTGATTTTGTCACTGTCCGAATCATACAAACAAATATCAAAATCTGGAAGATCCTTGGAATCCGTGGCATTCCATTTTTCCAACAATAAACCTTCCTCTAAAAACTTGATCTTTCCTCCAAAATAAAAATCCTCCAATACAGAAGGAACACCATCTTTTCTCCTAATCTGATAGCAAGTGGGGCCAAACATGATCTGTTTGAAAACCTTGGCTTCCAACAGACCATTGGTATTTGGCAACTCTTCCCAGTCTGATTTCTGTACAATCGGCTTCCTCTCACCCGGCTTGAGCTGTGTAAAAAATCGGGAAAGTGCAGAAAAAACATAGGTCATTCCCACAAATAACATCCCGAATGTCGCAAGCACTGGATAAGAAATGATGAAAATGGCATTCCAGATAAACCTGAAGATGTGGTGAAATATCAGTTGGAATTTATTCATGAAGGTATTCTAAACTGCCACAAAGGTACAGTCTTATCTCCTCTTTCGCAAAATTAGCCAGATACAACATCCCATCGTAACTCACCGGTCAAACTGTTTTAAATACTTTCCAACGGCATTTCGCTATTTCAAAATTTGGGTTTTGGATTTTGAAGCTTGAGCTTTGAGTTTTGGAATTTGGTAATTGGTAATTGATAATTGGCAATTAATACGAAATCTCAACAGGGAATCTCGCATTCACCGCCCTAAGTTGGTCAAATGCCGCTTTGGAAAGTTTGATCACCAAACGGCTGTTATCGCCTGTTTCCGGCAACTTCCCTACCACCCTGGCAAAGATGGTGATATCATTTTCTTCATTCCTAACCCTCATGATAGTGCCCACTGGTGCATTTCTGTGCAGTACTAAGTATTTCTTATGATTACCAGTTCCTTCTATTACTTCCGCCAAACCTGTTTCCTTGATATTTTTGTAAGCTGTATTGCTATTGTCAGTAGAGACTTCTGGATTGGAGGTAGTCAATCTTCCTTCAGTTCTTTCATTGTTTATCACCACAGGAACGGAAGCAGTGACAACAGGAACTTTTTCAGCATCAGCCTTTTCCCTTCCCACTTTCAGGTTTTGTCCTAAACTCAGGTTATTGGATGACAAGGCGTTCCATTTGATCAGGTCTTCTACTTTTGCATCGTATTTTTGGGCTATGGCAAACAAGGTTTCCCCCTGTGCTACAGTATGGGTAATCCAATCTCCAGGCAGACCACTTGTGTTAACACTTCCGCTTGCTGAAGCAGACGGCGTAGATACCGCTGGAGCAGACACTGCTTTATCTTCTTCCCTTGCTTTTGCTACAGGCTTTTCCGTCTCTGCTTTTTTCTTAGCTTCCTCCACTTTTTCAGTGGCTGCGGCTACAGGCTGTTGCACAGGTTTGGCTACTTCCTCTTTTTTCTCCACTACTGGAGCAGCTGCAGCTTTCTGAATCACCAATGCCTGCCCGACACTCAGGTCATTACCTTGCAGGTTGTTCCATTTCATGATATCCCCAACTGTCACTCCATATTGCCTGGAAATGGAAAACAAAGTTTCACCCTGAGCAACTTTATGCAGCTGAGAACCCTCAGGAATGGCTGCTTTCGTGATATACGGCACACGGATTCTCTGACCCATCTTCAACCCATCCTGTAATTGTTCATTACTCTGAAGAATATCACTGATAGCCACCTGATATCTTCGGGATATACCAAAAAGAGTTTCTCCCTGATCTACCTGGTGAATAATGAAGGTTTTGTCTCCTACTTTTTCTATCCCAATGGAATCCAATGGTGTCAATTCCGCGGCATTGGCATTCCATATCAACATGAGCCCAAAACAAAATACAATCAAATTCTTCATAAACTTTCCGCTAATTTTAATGCACAAATTTCAGATTAATTTTATCAATTGCAAGCAAAGACTAGAGCA
The DNA here is from genome assembly GCF_042432905.1 of Fontibacter flavus. Lineage (NCBI taxonomy): Bacteria > Pseudomonadati > Bacteroidota > Cytophagia > Cytophagales > Cyclobacteriaceae > Fontibacter > Fontibacter flavus. Next base: position 16,491 of record NZ_JBHLWI010000032.1, read on the forward strand.
ATGGGGCTATTCTTATTTGCTTTAGCTTTCTTAACGATGGAATTTACAATTTGGATATTCAGGAATATTGGTATATTCAAAAACTTAACCGATTCATCATGAAGTACACAGGATTTTATTGGATTTTAACATTCTTTTTGATCTCTATACAGGCATTTTCACAAAATGACACTTTGCCGGAGTCTGGCAAAAAGAAAATTTTCACTTTTAAAATCGATGACAATATAGACCCTCGGATGAACCGAAGGGTGAAATTAGCCCTTGAGGATGCGGAAAATAAAGGCGCTGACATGATCATCATCGAAATGGACACCTACGGTGGGGCTGTAAACGATGCCGACGATATCAGAACCATGATTCTGGAAACAAAAACACCAATCCATGTTTGGATCAATAAAGATGCAGCATCAGCAGGAGCATTGATTTCTATAGCCTGTGACAGTATTTATATGGCCCCAGGAGGAAGTATAGGTGCTGCCACAGTAGTGATGGGAGGAGGTGGAGAGGCTGCTCCAGATAAATACCAATCTTATATGCGCTCGATGATGCGCAGTACTGCTGAAGCAAAAGGAAGAGACCCCAAAATAGCTGAAGCCATGGTGGATGAAAACCTGGAAGTCGAAGGAGTTTCCGCAAAAGGTTCTGTCATCACTTTTTCTGTCTCTGAAGCCATTGCCAACGGATTCTGCGAAGGACAGGTTAATTCTATAGCTGAAGTGATCGAAATACAGGGAGTCGACAACTTTGAAATCCTCGAATATGAAAGTTCCAATGTGGAAAGTATCATTGCATTCTTTCTCAATCCGGCTGTCAGTGGCTTTTTGATTTTGGTGATTTTCGCAGGTATTTACTTTGAAATTCAAACTCCTGGCGTAGGTTTTCCCTTAGCCGCATCTTTGACCGCCATTGTCTTATATTTCATCCCATATTACCTCACCGGCCTTGCCCAAAACTGGGAAATAGCGGTTTTCATAGCCGGCTGTATCCTCCTATTGGTAGAAATATTTCTGATTCCAGGTTTTGGGGTGTTTGGTATCCTAGGGATTGCCGGCATCCTGACAGGGCTGACCTTGGGAATGATCCCAAATGACGCCTTTGACTTTACTTTCGTACCCTCCGGTGAGTTATTTGTAGCCTTATTGACCGTTATTCTTGCCGCTATCGCCGCAATTGGATTGATCTTCTTTTTTGCTCCCAAAGTAAACCAATGGAAGGCTTTCAGCAGCATCGCTCTTGCCACTACCCAGAGAAGAGACGAAGGCTACACTTCCACTTCCTACCAGGATGGCCTTTTGGGAAAAGAAGGTATTGCCCATACCCGCTTGATGCCAAGCGGCAAAGTCCTGATTGAAGATGAAATCTATGATGCCTATTCTAGAGGAGAATTTATTGACAAGGGAGAAGCAATCAAAGTTATCAGTACGGAAGGCACTTCTCTGAAAGTAAAAAAATCTTCTTGAAAAAATCCGTCTACAATTCATCCTCGAGAAGAGATGTGTTGTGGTTGGAAAAAACGAATACTATTATCAAACCAAGACTGACCTTGCCTTTCACGTAAATATTCCCGAATGCTTCAGGCAATTCAAATTTTCAATTTATTTTCGTGTCATGAATTCCAATACCTCCATATACGAAGCAGTAGGCGAAGCGAAAATCAAAGAGATGGTTCATCACTTTTACCAGAAAGTGTCCCAAACCCCCGAACTGCGAAAGCTATATCCCGAAGAAGATCTCGAACCGGCAGAGGAGAGATTATTTTTATTTCTCATCCATGTCTTTGGAGGGCCCCATACTTATCTGGAAAAGCGAGGCCATCCTATGCTAAGACGCAGGCATTTTCAATGGGCCATTGATGATAAAATGAGAAATGTATGGCTGGACTGCATGTCCCACGCGATGGATCAAATAGAATTGGACACCAATACCAGGGAAGCCATGATGGGCTATTTTATCAAAGTGGCTAACCACATGATCAACCAATAAGATGTACCTGTTCAGAAGGATTTATTCCATTTACGCATTTCTGGTCTTTATGATCACTTTCCTGATCCTGTTCCCAATGTTTTTGATAGCAGCATGGGTTCCGGGCTGGGAAAGATATGGCAGGAAAGTCAATCAGTTTTGGGCAAAGTCCTATTTCTTATTGATATTCAAACCTGTAATCATAGAAGGCAAGCAATATATCAAAAAAGGACAGCCTTATGTATTTGCCGCCAATCACTTTTCCTATATGGATATCGCCATGATGGGATTGATTCCAGGTGATGTGGTATTCATCGGTAAAAGCTCCATTAGAAAAGTCCCACTTTTTGGCTATTACTTCAAAAAACTACATATCGCAGTAGACAGGTCATCAGTCAAAAGCAGGGCAGAAGTTTTTTTAAGAGCAAAAAAAGCCATCAGCAATGGAAGCAGTATTGTGATTTTCCCAGAGGGAGGTATTACAACCGGTGAACCACCCCACATGAACCGATTCAAAGATGGCGCTTTTAGCATGGCCATAGATAAACAAATACCTCTGATTCCTGTCACCTTATCATATAATCATTTAATTTTGCCGGATGACGGGAAATTCCTGTTACATTTCAAAAAGGGGAAAATTGTCTTTCATGAACCTTTGGAAACAAAAAATATGACTTCCAAAGACCTTGTATCACTCAGAGAATCCTGCTACAATATTATTCAGGATCAACTTTGGGAAGACAATCATTTACCCGGTCATGAAAAGACAAAACTGAAGACATCATGAAAATAGATTTAAATACTGTAAAAAAAATTGCCCATTTGGGAAGATTGGAGTTTGACGAAAAAGGCGCAGAAAAAATCCAACAGGATATGACCCAAATCCTGGACTGGGTAGAGCAACTCAATGAAGTGGACACAGAGGGTGTTGAACCCATCACCACCATGTCCTCCGAGGTTAATGTGCTAAGAGAAGATGTGGTCGGAGAGCACCTGTCTCACGACAAAGGACTCCTCAATGCGCCTCAAAAGGATTCCGACTATTTCAGGGTACCTAAGGTTCTGGAATAATGCCGAACAGACAGGTACAAAAAATTGAAAATTTAATCTTTAAAACGCTTCCTATGGTGCTCAGTGTCATAGGAAGTATTTTGCTTTTGATGGTTTATTTTTTCTGGAAAGATGGTCATATGCCCATCATTCCTGGGCTTTTCACCGAAACCACCTCTGTACCCATCAGTTTTGCACAGATTGTTTCAGAAATTATCCCCATCGAGATGGATAATTTTCTGGTATTCCAATCATTTGAATCCCTACCTCCGCTAGTTTTTCCTTGGGTCAGTATCTTGTATGGTGCAATCATTTGGTTGTTATTTAATCTTGGACTTGCTCTGATCAGTGCCTTGAAAAAAATGTACTTTATCGCTGCAGCGGCCTTTACAATTTTTCTTTTGACTTTCAGCGGCATCAATGGGCTAAATATCGGAGGTATTGCCAGCAACTATGCCCTTATCGGCTTGATGACAGGTTCTTTGGTTCCCGTAATCTTCATTTCCTTTTTTTCACCACATTGGTATCTATGGAAAAGATTATTAATCATTCTTCTGGTCAGTTCCACTACGCTTTTTAGCCTTAAAAACTTTTCAGATATCCACGAGCCTTGGTTATGGTTGGCTGAACATGCTACTTTTCCTGCAACCATTCTTTCCGCATTGTTCCTCCTTCATATTGGCCATGCTATCATCTCAGGAACTGCGGTCATACTGATTCATCTCAACAAAGGAACCGGCATCAAGATTTCCTGGCACCTAATAGTTATCTTTCTTATTTACTTTCTTCTGCTTGTTTTCACTTTCCTTTCCCTCACAGGGGAAGTCAATCTGCCATTCCCTACCATCCCTCCCATCATCCTGATGCTGTTAGCTGGCGGATTGGGATATACTGTTGTCAAACTGAAAATCGAACAAACCGAGCAGGCATTCGACATCCCTTTGGTAGGAAAGAGCTTTTATTGGATCGGCTTTGCCTTTACCGTATTCACCTGGGGAAAAGCTGGTTTTTCAGGTAATCAACCCCTGTTTGATCTCTTCAACCATTTATTTATATATGGACAACTTGCACTGAGCCTGCTCTTCTTTCTTTACCTGATGGCTAACTTTTCTCAAGTCATCAATTCAGGTAAAGACATTGAAAAAGTTATTTTCACCCCAAAATTCTTTGCTTATTTCCATATGAGAATTGGGGCAGTCATGGGCTTGGTGATCCTTACAGTCTATGCAGATGCTGTTATCGGTGTTCAGCTCAGCACAGCCAGTATCAATAACGATGCAGACTATTACTATCAGAGCAACAAACCTTTGGAGGCTTCTATCCTTTATGAAAACAGCTGGATGCAATACAGGCGAAACCAAAAAGCCAAAAATGCCGCTGCCCATCTCCGATTTCAGCTTAAGGAACCTTCCCAAGCTGTAGAACATCTGATTGAGAGTTTTGATTATGCCCCAAGTGTACCGAATATCCTTTTGCTAAGCGCAACCTTGCATAGACAGGACAAGGTTTTTGATGCTTTATTTTATCTGGAAAAAGGATTGGAAATTTTCCCAAACAATCCCTATCTGTGGAATAACCTGGCACTGCTTTACTCTAAACTGAACCGACCTCAAGATGCTTTGGAAAGTTTAGCAAATCTTCCGACTTCCAACGAAGCATCCCAAGCAAATCTATTAGGCCTACAGGTCAAACATAACATAGTCTTATCAGAAGAAACCAACATCCCAGATGATCTGATTTTCAAAATCAATTACCTTACCTTAGCCAATAAGCAGGGAAATTACGCGCCATTTACACTTGATACATATAATTTACCTGAAAATTACCATCTCAAGACTTCCATCCTGCGCAATCAATGGAGTAACAAAATTGAAGGAAACCTAACAGCCGACCTTGCATTATTGGACAGTTTAATTGCTCAGGAACAAATGAGTTATGAAGAGCGGAATTATAAAGAAACCCGCATCATCAGGACAATACAGAGCGGGTATATAAATGAAAGTTTGAAATATCTGAACGGCATGGCCCAAGCCTATCCCAATTCAGCAGGCTATTACCATTCACTTGCTTCGAAGATATTGGTCGGCCAATTGGACTTTCAAAAAGCAGCCATTGATTTATTGGTAGCTGTGGAAAGAGGCTTTGAAAATTTTCAGCCCTTCCATTTGGCTGTTTTGTACTTCGGAGATAAGCAAGCAGAGGCGGTGGGGATCAACAGAAAATTTGAAGTTCCTTTTCCAATCTGGATGGATTGGGATGAAACCGGCAGATTAGTATCAAACCACCAAACCCGTTTTTGGAGCTCAGTATCCAAACTCCATCAAATGCTTCCTGACCAGTTTATGGAGGCATTGGAAAACATTGAAGAACCGCTTCTGAAAGCGGAGTGGGCACTTTACCTGATGAAACACAAGTTGCATTGGCTGGACAATGCCAAATTTGAAATAGTAAAAACCACCATTTTAACTCATATACCTGAAACCTGGACAGCTGAAGAGTTGGATGCTTGGTTTTCTTTTGTCCATCAAGGACAAGATCAATTACCTACTAAGATTCAGGAAGTCCTTCAACCCTGTCGGGGATTGGACAGAAATGCCTATTGGGCACCTTTGGTCTGGAAAAAAGTGAAAGAAGAGCCGGATGAGCTTAACAAATATGAAATATTACAGGAAGCCATCCAATTCAATCAAGACCCCAGGTTATGGATTGCTTATGTGAAACAAAGCAGAAAAGTAGGTCTTGAAAGTTATGGTAGCAATGCCCTGATGACGATGCAGGGCTGGCTGAGTCCTGCCCAGATAGACCGGCTTCAAATGGAAAACTTCTAACCATAAAAAGCGTTAAATGACCTAATAACTTTTCCTTAAGTTCTTTTTCTCTTAAATTCAGCAAAAATTATTCTCCGATGAAAAAAATCATAGAAACCAAGGATATCCAAAAAACCTACATTATGGGAGCTGAACAGGTCAGGGCTCTGAGGTCAGTATCCATTACCATCAATAAGGGTGAATATGTAGCGTTCATGGGGCCATCCGGTTCAGGAAAATCCACCCTTATGAATATCATCGGCTGTTTGGATACGCCAACTGCAGGTACTTATATCCTGAACGACAAGGATGTGAGTGATATGACTGAAAACGAACTCGCAGAAGTGAGGAACAAAGAAATCGGTTTTGTCTTTCAGACTTTTAATTTGCTTCCTAGAGCCTCTTGCCTTGAAAATGTTGCCCTTCCTTTAATATATGCCGGATATAACAAAACAGACCGTGAAGAAAAGGCCTTTGAAGCCTTAGACAGCGTGGGATTGGGAGACAGGGTCCATCATAAGCCAAATGAACTTTCAGGTGGTCAACGTCAAAGAGTGGCTATCGCCCGGGCATTAGTAAACAATCCAAGTATTATTCTAGCGGATGAGCCTACGGGTAACTTGGACTCCAAAACTTCCTATGACATTATGGAATTATTCCATGAGCTGCATCAGAAAGGGAACACCATTATTATGGTAACCCACGAAGATGATATTGCCCATTATGCTCATAGGGTAGTCAGATTGAGAGACGGGTTAGTGGAATCTGATACCATCAATCCAAACCCGACAAGAGGTAGGACAGTTGAGGTAACAGAGTAAAGGCCTAAGTATTTGAATTAGATTTAGTACTTTTGTGCCAATAAGGGGGCTGCGATTATTTCACCCGTAAGAATTAAAAGATGAAGATTTATACCAAAACAGGAGATACAGGTCAAACTTCTTTGCTCGGTGGAAGGAGAGTTTCCAAAGCACATCTGAGAATCGATGCCTATGGCACAGTAGATGAACTCAATAGCTTTATTGGCTTGCTTAGGGATCAAGAAATCAACCAAAAAAGAGAGGATTTACTGAAAGAAGTTCAGGACAGACTTTTTACCATTGGCGCAACATTGGCAACAGAACCTGGAAAAGAAAATGTAAAAAAGCCGGATCTTCACGACGAGGATTTAGAAGTACTGGAAAAAGAAATTGATGAAATGGAGTCAAAACTGCCTCCTTTAAGGCATTTTATTCTTCCAGGCGGCCATCAAGTGGTTTCCTTTTGTCATATTGCCAGAACGGTCTGCAGGAGAACGGAGCGTTGTGTCATTGACCTGATGGAAATTGAGCACGTAGATGAAATTATTGTAAAATATTTAAACAGGCTTTCAGATTATCTTTTTGTGCTGGGAAGACTGATTGCCCAGGAGTTAGGAGTTGAAGAAGTTACCTGGAAGCCAAGAATGTAATCAGATGAAATCGAGCATGATTCAGGACAACCATTAGAGTCTTGATTATCAACTATGCCAGATTCCATCTGACCTTTGAAAAAACACTATAACAGATGAAAACCACTTTACAGATCAACATTACCAAAACCTCAAAATCAAGATTACAGGAAACAGATTTTGACAATTTGGTTTTTGGTAAATCCATCAGTGATCACATGTTTGTCGCAGACTATAAAAATGGTGAATGGACAGATTTGAGAATTGAACCTTATGCGCCGCTTCACCTGATGCCTGCCAATTCAACCTTGCATTATGGTCAGTCTATTTTTGAAGGCATGAAAGCCTATAAAAATGAAGCCGGTGAGGTATTGCTTTTCAGAGCCGACGCCAATCAAAAGCGCCTGAATGAATCTGCTGTAAGGATGTGTATCCCTGAGATTCCTGCTGAAATTTTCATGGAGGGCTTGACTACTTTGCTGGATTTAGACAGGGCATGGATCCCAAACAAACTTGGTCATTCCCTTTACATCCGCCCATTTATTTTTGCTACAGATGATTACCTAGGAGTCAGACCGTCAGAAACTTATAAATTCATGATTTTCACCTGCCCGGTTGGAGACTATTATTCCAAGCCTGTGAGTGTAAAAGTAGAACAGAAATACACCCGAGCTGCTGAAGGAGGTACTGGCTTCGCAAAGGCTGCAGGAAATTATGCCGCCTCTCTCTATCCTGCCCTTCAAGCCCAAAAACTAGGTTACGATCAGTTGCTTTGGACAGATGGCAAGACACATCAAAACATAGAAGAAAGTGGTACCATGAATGTGATGTTCATGATTAATGATACGCTTATCACCGCTCCTACTCATACAGGAACCATCTTGAAAGGCATCACCCGCGACTCTGTCCTAAAAATTGCCAAAGAAATGGGATATACAGTAGAAGAAAGATTCCTGACGGTCAGTGAACTGGAAAATGCCCTGAAAAAAGGCGCTTTACAGGAGGCATTTGGGACCGGAACAGCTGCAACTATTGCCCATATCGCAACAATCCATGTCAATGGAACCGATTATGAGCTACCAGCTAAACCAAGCTATGCCTTCTCTCATCAGGTTTTGAAAAAACTCGATGATATCAAATATGGAAAAGTGGCAGATACCAGAGGCTGGATCATGAAATTTTAATATTTTAACATATACATAAAAAACCATCCATTTAGGGTGGTTTTTTCGTTTATTTAGGAGTAAGTATAACCTTTAAGTCTATGAAGTTTAATTTAAGCCTGATTTTCATTTTTACTTTTTTTCTAAGCCTGATAGCAAATCCTGTTTTTTCCCAAAAATTTATACTCCTACAAAAAGGCGCTAATCAAAAAACCAGGTTAAAATATGAAATCGGGGAAGATTTCACCTACAAATCCAAAGACATGGCATTTTATGTAACGGATAAAATTGTGGATATCAAGACCGATATTATTGTATTGACAGAAAATGTACTTCAACCTTCAGACATTGTGGCGGTAGATATCAGCAAAAAAGATCCCCGAAACTCCACCCTGAAAAATCTCGGTTCGCTGGGCATGGGCGCTGGAGGATTATTTTTACTTGTCACCTCTGTCAATAGCTTATACCAAGAAGGTGATTTATCTACAGTAGGAAACTCCATTGGTTGGCCAATTGGTTTTTTCACAGCAGGTTTTATCATTTCAAAAATACAGTATAAGGAATTCAAACATAAGGGCAGAAATAAAATACAGTTGGTACTGCTTTACTGAGATTGAAAAGAAATAGGTTTAGACCATAATTTTTCCGAATTTTGCACCTCGAAAAACAAAATAATTTATGACATCAGACCAGTTGAAAGACTTGAAAGCCCGCGTTTCGGCTTTGAGGAGGTATCTTTGACTACGATAAAAAGAAAGCTGAGATAGAAGATTTAGAGGCAGTTTCTGCACAGCCTGAATTTTGGAACAATCCGGAAGAGGCTGAAAAAACAATGAAGCAGATACAGGCCAGAAAAAGTTGGACCAGTTCCTACGAAGGAGTGGAGACTATCCTTCAGGATCTAGAAGTCCTATATGATTTTTATTCCATGGATGAAGTTTCCGAAGAGGAAATCAAAGTGGAATATAAAAAAGCCCAGAAAGCTGTAGAAGAACTAGAGCTGAAGAAAATGCTTAGTGGTGAGGAAGACCAACTTTCTGCCATGCTGGAAATCAACCCGGGTGCAGGTGGGACAGAAAGTAATGACTGGGCTTCTATCCTGATGCGTATGTACATCATGTGGGGTGAAAAGAACGGCTATAAAGTGACCGAAGTTGACCTTCAAGAAGGTGAAGTCGCGGGTATAAAATCCGTTACTTTACAATTTGACGGACCTTTGGCTTATGGTTTTCTGAAATCTGAAACAGGTGTACACCGATTGGTGAGGGTTTCTCCTTTTGACTCCAATGGCAGAAGACACACTTCTTTCGCCTCTGTCTATGTTTATCCTGTGGTGGACGATACGATAGAAATCGACATCAATCCTGCAGATGTAGAACTCCACACCTCAAGATCAGGTGGTGCAGGTGGGCAGAACGTGAACAAAGTAGAAACTAAGGTTCAATTGACCCACAAACCAACCGGCATTGTGGTAGTCTGCCAGATAGAACGTTCGCAGTTGGCCAACAGAGAAAGGGCCATGCAGATGTTAAAATCCAGACTATACCAAATGGAGATGGAGAAGAGGAATGCAGAAAGGGCAAAAATCGAATCGGGTAAAATGAGAATAGACTTTGGTTCTCAGATACGAAACTATGTCCTGCATCCATACAAGCTGATTAAAGACGCAAGAACAGGACATGAAACCTCAGATGTGCAAAGTGTTCTTGATGGTGATCTGAACGAATTCATCAAAGCCTTCCTTTTAGCGCAGAGCGAAGAGGAAGCCAATCAAAATTAAATAGACCTATAAACCTTCCAGGTATTGATCCTGGGAGGTTTTTTTAGCATCCTGCAGCATCATCAATGAAATTTCTCCCTCCCTTCTTTACGCTGAATTTTTTCTTGCTCTGCCTGAGCTCTTTTTTGTTTTTCGCTAGTTTCAACATGATCATTCCTGAATTACCGGCATATCTGACCTCTTTGGGAGGAGAAGACTATAAAGGATTGATCATCGCTCTTTTCACTCTGACTGCTGGCTTATCCAGGCCCTTTAGTGGTAAGCTTGCGGATAAAATAGGAAGAGTACCTGTCATGATTTTTGGGGCGGCCATCTGCTTTGTGGTCAGCTTGCTTTACCCTGTAATCACTTCTGTTGCCGGCTTTTTACTATTGAGGTTTGTTCATGGTTTTTCTACCGGCTTTACACCTACCGGTGTCTCCGCTTATGTCGCAGACATCGTTCCCTTCAATAGAAGAGGTGAAGCAATGGGCTTACAGTCATTATTTGGCTCCATGGGTATGGCTGCCGGACCTGCTTTTGGGGGATTTATCGGTCAAATTTGGGGAATTGAACCCTTGTTTTATGCTTCTGCATTTACAGCAATTCTATCTATCCTGGTAATCATCAGGCTGAAAGAGACCGTAAATGAAAAAGAGAAAATGAGCAGAAAACACCTGAAGCTGCACCGCCATGAAATCATCGAAAAAAGGGTGCTCAAACCTTCATTTGTATTGCTCCTGACTGTTTTTTCATTTGGCACAGTTTTGACCATTATTCCGGATTATTCTGAATTTCTGGGCATCCAAAATAAAGGCCTGTTCTTCGCAGTATTTACCTTGTCCTCCCTGGGCATCAGAATAATAGCGGGTAAAACATCTGACAAATACGGAAGAATCCCCGTCATGAAAGTAGCCACCATTTCTATGACCATAGCGATGATGATGATAGCCTTTGCCCAAACCAAAACCATGCTCCTGCTTGGAGGGGTTATTTTCGGCTGCTCAGTGGGCATGAACTCCCCTACCATTTCTGCTTGGACCATCGATTTATCCTTGGATGCGTTCAGGGGAAGGGCGCTGGCCACCATGTATATTGCCCTTGAAGCAGGTATAGGCATCGGTGCACTTGTATCAGGGTATGTATTTGCCAATAAATCAGAAAACTTCCCATTGGTATTCGCCATTGGAGGAATTACTTCACTCTTGGCATTTTTCTATTTGTTTACCCTTCCAAGGGAACAGAAATTCTTGGTGCCAGAAGACAAAAACCATTAATGCAACCACTGGCGCAACACCTTAAAAAAAATCCCATGCCTTTTTAGACATGGGAAATTGTATGCAGATTAACAGCTGATTGATCATAAAGATCTAAGCAATTTATAGCGTTACAGATTACCAGTTTTTAAGATAGCCTTGATTCCTTGGAATAATCATGAAATCCTGCTGTCTACCATTCAGGTAAGTCACTTTTTGCCCGTCATAAAAGGCTCCTTCTTCCAACATAATCCTCACATCTTTGTTCCATTCTTTTACAAATACCACAGCATTCAGCTCTATGGCATACACGGTGTTGGGATAGAGAGGATAATCTCCTGCACCTGGGGTGTCTCCCTGATTATCCCACATACCAATAGTAGGTCCGGAGGCATGTCCATGGAAACCAAGAGGATGGGAATAAATACTTCCTCTGATCCCTTCTTTTTCCATAACTTTTCGGCTCTCTCTCAAAATTTCATTCCCTGTTCTACCTGTCACAAAATTAGAAGTGAGGATATCCTGAAGCCTGTTCCCCACTTTGAAAGCGTCTTTTAAATATTGTGGGGCATCATTCTCCCCTGGTTTGAGGACATAAGCCAACTGTTGGGTATCTGTATTCAATCTTAAATAGGTGATCCCAAAATCAATGTGCAACATATCGCCTGGCATAATCACCTGAGATTCTGCCTTTACGGCAAAAGATCTTTCATGTTCTTTCGATCCTGGATCAGGCCTCTGTATATCTACACTTGGATGGAACCAAGTGTCCAATTTCAGTTCTTTGATTCGCTCTCTATACCACCACTGAACATCTTCTGTAGTGGTAACTCCTGGGGTGATCACTTTTTCTGAGAGACCATCCTGAATGATATCATTCGCGATTGCCTGAATATGTCTATAGGTAGCCATCTCAGATGGGGTTCTGCTCTCCAACCATCCTACAGCAAGATTTTGTGCAGAGGTGATTTTTTCATGCATCTCCTTAGGGAGGTATTCTTTCAAGGTATTGTATTCAGTCACATTCAAACCATCGGCATGTCCATAATCCTTGGCGATATTCAACCCTATTTTTTGGGGATTTCTCTTAACGATCAAATCCGTCAAGGCCTTCCATTGGTCAGGCTGTGTATCTGGATCCCAGGCCTTTTTGAAAGATTTACCCACATCATATCTCGCCACAGCCAAGGTTTCTACTTCTTTAGATCCCGGTGCCTTATACATCAACAGCATAGTCCTTCTTCTGGCCGCATGCCAAGTAGCAGGCAGAAATGTACGGATGACCGGATCTTCATTGTATTCACGTGAGATGATTACCCACATATCAATCCCTGCCCTGTCCATCAAATCGGGCAAAAGTGTCTCGATTCTTTCTTCAAGCCATTGATCGATGACTGCTGCCTGCTCCCTTTGACTGAGCACATGGAATTTTTGGGCAAAAGCTGTCTGGGCCAATAAAATCACGGACACCAAAAGCAATACGGTTTTTTTCATATTTTCTATTTTAAGATTGTATTATGCATCTTTCTTTTTCCAGCAATTTCGCCATCTCTCCTTTGTCCCAATTCTCTTTCATCTCCTTCATGCTGGCATCATGGTCCTTTTTGAGCTTTTTCCTAAATATAGCCTCCACAAACCTTCTCACATCAGTCTTGCTTTCCAAAATCAGAGCAGGCACACGTGTAGGCTTGTCATCTTCCCCTTTGGCCACCATGGTAAAGTAGCAGGTATTGGTATGTTTGACGACCCCTGTTTTCACATTCTCAGAAATGACTTTGATGCCGATGACCATGGAGCTGTTTCCAACATAATTAACCGATGCCTTCATGGACACGAGCTCACCAACTTCCACAGGCTGCAAAAAATCAACGGTATCAACCGAAACCGTGACACAATAAGCACCACTGTGCTTGCTGGCTGTGGTAAAAGCCACTTTATCCATCAGTGATAAAAGAATTCCCCCATGGATTTTTCCTCCGAAATTGGCATAGGAAGGAATCATTAATTCTGTAATAACGGTCTTGGAAAAGCTAACCGTTCGCGCTGCATCTCGTTCCATATTTTCTTTTGGGAAAATAGGAAAGAAAAGTTTAAATAAAAAGTGAATCTACACCGATGAGAGGGGTAAATTTTGCTTTTGCAACAACTTCGCACTAAGTGAATGGAAACGGTAGAGCAACAGAATCCCGGTCACAGTCAACCCAATCAGCAAGCCATACCAAATTCCTACTTCCTTCATATCCATTACGAAACCGAAAACATAGCCCAAAGGCAAACCTATTACCCAATAAGCTACTAAGGTTACGATCGTCGGTACCCGAACATCGGACATTCCTCTCAATGCTCCAAGGCCCACAACTTGAATTCCATCAGACAATTGGAACAATCCCGCAATGACCAGCAGTGTTGCACTCATTTTGATCACGTCCATATCATCAATATATAGGGAAGGCAAAAACTCCCTGAACAATATAAATATCAAGGCCGTCATGCTCATAAATATGGCCACCATCACGAAAGTAGTGAATCCTGCTTCTCTCAATGTCCGGATATCTTTCCGGCCTAACTGATTCCCAACTCGGATCATTGCAGCCGTGGACAAGCCGGAAGCCATCATATAACTTATTGATGCCAAATTAATCGCAATCTGATGTGCCGCCAAGGCGGTTACGCCTATCCATCCCATCATGATCGCCGCAGAACTGAAGGCTCCTACTTCGAAGATAAACTGAAAACCGGTTGGGACACCAATTCGCAACATCTTACTGATCATTGGGAAGCTGAGCCTTTTCAACTTAAAACTGATATTGAATGGCTTGTATCTTTTTGATTTGAGTATATAATATGCCATAAAAAGACCCATCAACACCCTTGAAATCAAAGTAGCCCATCCTGCCCCATTCAATCCCATAGCTGGAAATCCAAGATTTCCATAGATCAAAACCCAGTTTAGAAACACATTTGCCCCATTACAGATCAAAGTGATATACATGGCCTGTTTTGTTTGGGAAAGCCCTTCTGCAAACTGTTTGAAAGTCTGAAAAAACATAAAAGGCAATAAAGAAAGGGTAATGATAGCCAGGTAAGGAATTGCCAAGACCACCACTTCACCTGGCTGGTTCAGGTGATGCAATAAAGGAGAAGACATCACGATCAATAGGAACAGCATGATTCCTGATGCCATATTGATGATAAAACCATGATTGAAAAGTCTGGAAATCCGCTTTGGGTTATTCTTACCATCAGCCATTGCTACCAAAGGTGTAATGGACATGGAAACCCCAATACCAAACATCAGTACGACGTAAAAGATACTGTTGGCCAGCGAAGCAGCAGCAAGAGGTTCCGCTCCCAGTCGTCCCACCATCATGCTGTCCGCCACACCTACCAACACTTGCCCCAACTGACTCAGCATCACAGGGAAAGCCAAAGAAAAAGTTTTGGAAAAATTATCTTTAAAATTGGAAATCATGATCAATAAGCTGATTTAAATATTCAAGAGTCTTGCAACTTTCAATAAGCCCGCTATAGAAATCCCATCTGTGATTTCTCCATCCATCACTTTTTGAACTGCATCTTTTAAAGGCAACTTGAGAATTTGAAGTTGCTCGGTTTCTTCAAATGCTGTTTCTCCCTGACTGAGATTTTCAGCCAGAAACACAAATCCCTCCTCATCTGTGACAGAATTAGAGGTATGGATCCTCATTATCATGGTCCACTTTTCAGCAAGAAGGCCTGTTTCTTCCTTGAGTTCTCTTTGAGCTGAATCAAGAATATCTTTGGCAATCGGCCCGCCCCCCATGGGGATTTCCCATGAATATTCATCCAAGGGATAACGGTACTGCCCAACAAGCCAGGTATTGCCTTGTTCATCTATTGGAATAATTCCAAGCGCCTTGTTTTTAAAGGAAACCTTTCCATAAATACCATCTTTCCCAGAAGGAATAACGACATCATGTTCTTCTAACTTGATCCAAGGGTTTTCGTAAATGACCCTCTTCGATTTTGTTTTCCAAGGATTTTCCATCATATAACATAAAAAAAGGGTGACTGGAAGCCACCCTTTTCACTTTGTATTCTTATTAAGTTTTAAGCAGGGATAGGCAATACTTTGCTGTCCTTAAAGGTAGAAAGAATAACCATAGATTGCATGGAATCCACCTCTTTGATTTCACTTACTTTTTCAAGCATCAGCTTTTGGTAAGCCGTGATGTCCTTAGCAATGATCTTCAAAATAAAGTCACCTGTACCGGTAATGTGATGACATTCAATCACCTCATGAATACCATTGATCTCTTTCATGAAAGCATCAATATTGGTTTTGTTGTGACCTATTAAGCTCACCAACACAAATGTACTGACACCCAAACCGATTTTTTCAGGATCCAATTTGGCATGATAACTTTTAATTATACCTGACTGCTCAAGTTTTTTAACTCTTTCCAAAGTTGGAGCAGGTGAAAGTCCAATGTCTTTTGAAAGTTGTGCGTTAGTTATTTTGGCGTTAGCCTGAAGGATCTCAAGGATCTTGCGGTCTATTTTGTCGAATTTCACTTTTATGCTGTTATCCATAATTGAAGAATTTTCAAAATTTTATGTCGTGCAAAGGTAATATATTTTGATATTGTTTTAAAGCAATTATTCACAAAAAACGTGAGTAATTTCGAAATATTGTTACATGATTGTAGTGATTTCGAAATTTTTACATGGATTTCACTCCATATTACTGAATTAATTCAAATTATCTCTTGAATTTTAAAACAAATAACGAGAAAACATGAATTAAAGTTTATTCTTTTTGATATATTCTCTTGCCTCTTTGTGTGCCGGGTGCTTTCTTTTAGCGTATTTTTTCACCTGATTGAAATACTCTTTGGCTTTGCTTTTATTTTTTTCCTCATTGGCCATTTTACCCAATGCGATCAGGGAGTACAAATAATAACCACTTTCCTGGCTTTCGGACTCTTCCCCATAAGAGAGGGTTTGCAAATAATATTTTTTTGCCAATGGCTTATCATTCACCCTATCATAATATTGGGCAAGATAGAATGCAGCATACCTACCACTATTGGCTTCATAACCGGTCCATTTTTCTTCAATTCTTCTAAGAATTTCTTCAGAATGTACTTTGGACTCCACTATTCTGCCCACTGTATACAAATGCCGAGCATATGATCGGTGGAAATACGGGTTGTTAGGAAACTTGGAATGCAGATAATCCGTGATGGCCAAGGCTTTATATGGCTGCTTTTCATCGGAAGCATATAACCTAAAGAGGAAATACTGTGCCTCAACTCTTGCATAAAAAGCATTTTGGGCCACATCTTCCAACTGCTTCAATCCTAATTCTTTGTTGCCTTTAGGAAAAAGGGCCACCACCGGCTTAAGAATCGGATAATTTTCAGGAATCCAAACCGAGAAATAATTGAAAAGCGCATCACCCAACAAGAGTTCGGGATTTAACTCCTCTTCACCCCTGCTCAAATTGAGATATTTCAAAGCGTTTTTACCCGCAAAGGTCGCTCTGGTCCAGCTTTTCCTCTCACTTAACAATCTTCCTTGAAACCCATAAGCACCAGCGAGGAAAAACGCAGCTTCTTTATTATCAGGTTCATTATCCAATATTTTCTTTGCTTTGTCAATGACCACATCCATCTGCTTGAGAAAAAGATCATCAAAACGTTTATTTTCTACATCTGGAGCAATTTTCCACCAAGTACTGAGCCCCTGTAAAAAATATGGCAGCGGATGTTCAGGATATTGATATTCCATGACTTTGAAACCTCTTTCCGCCTTTTCAAACTCAAAATTGTACAGCGCATTTACCGTCTCGGTAATCCTGAACTGCAAACCTTTATCCAAAAGCAAATATGGAGATTCTCCTTCGCCAATCTTATCCAAAGCCTGCATTCCAGAAGACTCCTGCAACTGCCTTGCCTGAAGACCTTCTAAAAGAGACGCCGGAAAAGCTACTAAGCCTAACACACAAATTATTACTGCTATTTTAAGACTAGCTCGCATTCTTATTCTAAATTTTCTACAAAATTAAGGGGTATTCCAAACAATCGTTTAGATTTGGCATAATTATTTTAAAATCATGAGCAAACCGCAGACCCTAATCTCTCAACGCATGGAATCAGTTTTAGATTTCGATAAGAGGTTATTTTTTTTCCTTTTGGTTATTTTTTTCATTCTGATCAGGTATATCACCAATGACCTGATCCTGGAATCCATACCTGGTTACGAAAAACTCGAAAAAGATGGCTCTCTGACCATTTTTCACATTTTCAATACGCTCAATTATCTCTGGACTCCGTTTGCGCTTTTATGGAAGTTTACATTGACTGCTTTCATTATTTGGACAGGATCCTTTGCCTTTGGTTATAAAACCTCTTTTGTGAAACTCTGGCAGTTTGCCCTCTTTGCAGAGATTGTATTTATCGTTCCAGAGTTGCTTAAAATGATTTATTTCATTCAACCTGCTGATGGGGTCACCTTTCAAGAGATACGTGATTTTTATCCATTTTCTTTGTTTTCCATGATTGATGCACATTCAGTTGCCTCAAAATACCATTACCCTTTGAGGGCCCTCAACCTTTTTGAACTGATCTACATCATCCTATTGATTTTAGGCTTTCATACCATCAGCAAACGAAGTATCAAAGAGTCTATTCTAGTCATCCTGTTCAGCTATGTCTTGTTTTTCCTGTTATGGCTGATTTTTTACATTTTGGTATATAAATAAGCCCATTCCCAAAAAATCATCGGGGCATCTGTTTGTTAAATCTTATATTTATCTCATTGAAATAGCATTTCTATGAGAACTAACAAACGAATCCTTTTATGGCTTGTCGTGGTCCTGTTGTCCTTTCAGACTTGGGCACAGAATGAGCCCTCTTATGTTGACGTCAACTATGAAAAAACAGAGTATCAAATCCCGATGCGGGATGGCGTCAAACTTCACACAGTAGTCTATACTCCAAAAGACAAAAGTCAGAAATATCCCTTTGTCATGCAGAGAACACCTTACAGTTCCGGTCCATATGGAGAAGGAAAAATGAAAACGGCATTGGGTCCTTCCCCTAAAATGATGAAGGATGGCTACATTTTCGTGTATCAGGATGTACGTGGACGTTGGATGTCAGAAGGTTTGTATGACAACATGAGACCTACAGTACCAACCCGCAAAAAAGGCAGCAAAGAAATTGACGAGAGTACCGATACTTTTGACACCATTGAATGGTTATTGAAAAACATCACCAACCACAATGGTAAATTCGGTCAGTGGGGCATATCTTATCCTGGTTTCTACTCTGCTGCATCTTTGCCATTTGCAAACCCTGCCCTTAAAGCAGTATCCCCACAAGCCCCTATTGGGGATTTCTACTTTGATGACTTCCACCATAATGGTGCATACATGCTCAGTTACTGGGGTGCAACACCTGTTTTTGGCTACCAACATGACGGCCCAACAGATAAGCCTTGGTACAAAATGGTGAATCCCGGAACAAGGGACGCCTATCAGTTTTTCATGGACATGGGTTCATTGAAAAATGCTGACAAATATTACGGTGAGGACAATTTCTTCTGGACCCAATTGAAAGAAAATCCAGATTACAATGAATTCTGGCAAAAAAGAAGCATTATCCCGCATCTAAATGATGTGAAACCCGCTGTGATGACTGTGGGCGGATGGTTTGACGCCGAAGATCTGTATGGACCTTTGACGATCTACAAAACCATTGAAAAAAATAACCCTAACACTTACAACACTTTGGTGATGGGACCTTGGTCCCATGGTGATTGGTCCAGGGAGAGAGGGTATCAGACGGTGTCCAATATTTATTTTGGAGACTCCATCTCCACTTGGTACCAAAACAATGTGGAAGCTGAATTTTTCCACCATTTCCTTAAAGGCGCTGCCGATGGCAAAACAGGCTTGCCGGAAGCGTATGTGTTCGACACAGGCAAAAATGAATGGAGAAAATTCGACAGCTGGCCTCCAAAAGCAGCTGAAAATACCATCTTCTATCCTCATGCAAACGGGAAATTAAGTCAGCAAGCACCAATAGGAAATGCGGTTTCAACTTTCGTATCCGATCCTGCCAAACCAGTACCGCATAGCCCTGATATCAAATTTAACTTCACTCCGCGAAAGTACATGGCCGATGATCAGCGATTCGCTGCGAGAAGACCCGATGTTTTGGTATTCGAAACAGATGTCCTGGAAGAAGATGTGACTTTGGCAGGTGAAATCATGGCCAAATTAATGGTTGCCACTTCTGAAACAGATGCAGATTGGATTGTGAAATTGGTGGATGTGTTCCCTGGTGACACCCCAAATCATGACTATATACAGCAAGGTACCCAAATGAGCCATTACCACATGATGGTCAGATCTGAGGTCATCAGAGGCAGATACAGAGAAAGTTTTTCTGAACCAAAACCATTCGTTCCGAATCAAAAAACAGAGGTGCCACTACAGCTGCAGGATGTCATGCATACCTTCAAAAAAGGCCATAAAATCCAGATTCAAATCCAGAGCACTTGGTTTCCTTTGATCGATAGAAACCCTCAGAAATATGTTGAGAATATTTTCAAAGCAGGTGATGGGGATTTTATCAAAGCGACACATTCCGTCTATCATGATGCTGATGCACCTACAGCCATTCATGTTCAGATTTTAAAATAAAACAGATGCAAAAAGTTTAAGAAGAAAACGGGGAAATAACCTTTCCCCGTTTTCTTCTCTTACCCCCTCAAACAATTTCTCTCAAAGCATATAGTATCTGGCATCTAGTTTTTGGTACATCTTGATTCTTGTTTCTTGTTTCATGCCTCTTGAATAGAATCTAGTCTCTCGCTTCTCGCTTCTCGCCTGTCGTATCCCGTATCTCCCATCAATTTTCCCCACTTTCCGCCAAACTTCTTTACCTTTGTTGCTGTTAACAGGAATAAATAAACGAGAGATTTTATGAATCCATTATTGGAAAAATTCAATACCCCTTTTGAAACACCACCTTTTCATCTCATTAAAAACGAACACTATCTCCCTGCTGTCAAGGAGGCCATACAATTGGCAAAATCAGAAATTGAGAATATCAAATCCGCTTCTTTACCTGATTTCGAAAACACCATCGTAGCCTTGGATAGAGCAGGAGAAAAATTGAATATTATTTCAGCTATCTTTTTTAACCTCAATAGTGCCGAAACTAATGATACTATACAATCTTTGGCAAGAGAAATCTCACCTCTACTAACAGCGCATAGCAATGACATCCTATTGGATGAGGAGCTATTCGGCAGGATTCAGCAAGTTTACGAACAAAGAGAACAACTCATTCTTACTGAGGAACAAAAAACTTTACTTGACAAAACCTATAAAGCCTTTGTCAGAAATGGCGCCAATTTGGATGATGCGCAAAAAAACAGACTTCGGGAAATAGACAGGGAGTTATCGCAACTTGGACTTAAGTTTGGGGAAAATGTATTGGCTGAAACCAATAAATATGAATTGGTGGTAGAAAATGAAGCCAACCTATCTGGATTACCTGATGCCATTAAAGAAGCAGCTGCACAAACGGCGGAAGAAAAAGGTAAATCAGGCAAATGGATCTTCACTTTAGCATTCCCTAGTTATATTCCTTTCATGACCTATGCGGACAACAGGGAATTGAGAAAAGAACTTTTTATCGCCTACAACACCAAATCCTGTAAGGGTGATGAACTGGACAATCAGCAATTCATCAAGGACATGCTACGTCTGAAAAACGAAAGGGTAAACCTTTTGGGCTATCCAAGGTATGCTGATTTTGTGCTGGAGGAGCGAATGGCCAAAAGCGCCCAAAACGTAAAGGACTTTTTGGAAAACCTACTGGAAAAAGCCAAACCAAAAGCTCAAGAGGAACTGGCTGAACTGACTTCATATGCCAATAAACTGGACGGTTTGGAAAGATTGGAGAAGTGGGATTTTGCCTATTATGCCGAAAAACTGAAAAAGCAGAAATACGAAGTAGATGATGAGCTTCTACGTCCTTATTTCAAATTGGAAAATGTGATAGAGGGGGTATTTACCACAGCTGAAAAGTTATATGGCATTAAATTCATCGAAAACAATGAGATCCCTAAATACCACCCGGAGGTCACAACCTATGAAGTACAAGACTTGGATGGTCATCATGTAGCGGTTTTCTATGCCGACTTTTTTCCAAGAGCAGGTAAAAGAAATGGTGCCTGGATGACAAGCTTCAGAGGCCAAAAAACCATAAACGGCAAAGACCAAAGACCACATGTTTCCATCGTTTGTAATTTCACCAAACCAACCAAGACAAAACCTTCCTTATTGACTTTCAATGAAGTTACGACTTTGTTCCACGAATTCGGGCATGCCTTGCATGGTATGCTTGCAAAAGGGAATTATGAGTCCCTTTCAGGAACGAGCGTTTATTGGGATTTTGTAGAATTGCCTTCCCAGATTTTCGAAAACTGGTGTTATGAAAAAGAGTGTCTGGATCTGTTTGCAAGGCATTACGAAACAGGCCAAACTATCCCTGCAGACCTGATACAAAAAATCAAAAATGCCGCAAACTTCCATCAGGGTTACCAAACTTTGAGACAGATCAGTTTTGGACTTCTGGACATGGCATACCATGGAACAGACCCTGCATCAATATCCGACATCAAGGTTTTTGAAAAAGAAACCATGAAGGCCACGCAATTGCTGCCGGAGGTGGAAGGCACTTTGATGAGTACTTCATTCTCCCATATTTTCCAGGGAGGTTATGCCGCAGGCTATTACAGCTACAAATGGGCAGAAGTATTAGATGCCGATGCTTTCGAGTTGTTCTTGGAGAAAGGGATTTTCGATCCTATAACAGCAGAATCCTTTAAAACGAATATCCTTTCTGCCGGAGGAAGTGAACATCCATCGGTACTTTTCAAAAGATTCCGAGGAAGAGATCCCAAGCCAGAAGCTTTACTGAAAAGAGCTGGGTTGGCAAATTAAACAGCATTCATTGTATTGGTAGATCAAAAGTCCCACATAGGAACCTTTATGCAGAAAGTAAATTGGGCTTTCCAGGATTCCTTTGTGGGACTATACAAAAATGTCTGTCGATTTAAAAAACGACCTTATTTAACCTTATTTTGATCTTTTCTGAAATGCAAAGGCGGAGCCATATCACCAATCAAAGGCTCGTATTTCAAACCTCCCAGACGCTCATCGAATTCTTTTCTCGCTTCCTTGATCAATAAAGGATTCAAAATCAAATCCTTTCCGGTCAAGGCCATCGTTTTGGCAGCAACCATCATCCCTTTATAACCAATGCTCATCCCGTCAGCTGCTACAGCCTGCCAGGTATGGGCTGCTGTTCCAGGTACCCAAGTAGCTGTACCTAGCCCTACTGTAGGGACAACATAACTCACATCACCCACGTCTGTCGAAGCTGGAAAATGCGTCAATTGATAAGGTTGAATTTCTTTGGCCACGGAAAGCGGCGGCACCCTTGGTGTATTGAAGGTTGTCTGAATTTCACGGGCAAATTCAATTTCCGCCTCATCATATTCAACACCACCTACAGTGCTAAGATTTTTATGCATTGTCTTTGCTAAAGTCTCATTGGGAAGAAGACCATAGATTCCTGCCACAACCTCCACCTCAACTCTTGTTTCAGTACCCATAGCTGCACCTTCAGCAGCTTTAATCACCCTTTGCCAGATGTTTTTAACTTCCGTGACATCAGGGTGACGAACCATATATTCTACCACAGCATAATCAGGAACTACATTTGCTGCCAAACCACCATTAGTAATCACATAATGAATTCTGCTCCCCTGATCTACGTGTTCCCGCATCATATTGACCATCATATTCATGGCTTCCACGGCATCTAGGGCAGACCTACCACGATCTGGAGCTCCTGCAGCATGAGAGGTCTGACCGTAAAATTTGAAATACCCCTGCATCACCGCAGTACAAGTTGAGGCATTGGCTGCATTACGATCACTTGGGTGCCAATTGATTACGGCGTCTACGCCGTCAAAAAGACCATCTCTTACCATATAAACCTTACCGGCACCACCTTCTTCAGCCGGCGTTCCAAATATTTTGATGGTAGCCTTAATATTATTCGCATCGATCCATTCTTTTAAGGCTACACCTGAGGCCACTACAGCTGTTCCAAATAGATTATGGCCACATCCATGACCATTCCCCCCATCTACCAATATAGACCTGTAAGGTACTGCATCCTGAGAAAGACCAGGCAGGGCATCATATTCTGCCAAAAACCCGATTACCGGACCTCCTTTATCATAAGTTGCCAGAAATGAAGTGGGCATTCCGGACAAGCCTGTTTCTACACTGAAGCCAGCAGCTTTCAATTCATCGATTAGGACTTTAGAACTCGTGAATTCCAAATATCCCAATTCAGGATTTTCCCAAATTTCTCTGGCAGCTTTGGAATATCTTTCCGTATTGGCATCAAGATTCTTGATGATAAATGAATCATGGGAAGTTTCCTGTGCAAGGATAGGCAGGTAAATCAAGACCCCTAAGATGCCAAGTAATGTTTTTTTCATATTGCGGATTTTTTAGTGGATAATTTCATGAATTTCTTCTCCTCTAAAATTAAGAGAAGGTTTTTTAATTCAAAACATAATAAGAAACAAGTTGAATCGTTGAGCATAAAAAGGATAACAAAAGCTTTCCGATTACAAAAAAAGAACGTCATGATCAAAAGAATAATGTTTCGCTTATTTGAAAAAAACATCAATACGGGCTAAAAATGATATTATTACCGATGCTACCAAGCGAAATAGGCTAAAAATGAAAAAAGGACACGGTTGCTCCGTATCCCTTTTTAAACTCCTTAATCCATTTGAAAAGCATTAGCTGTTGTATAAACAAGCTTAGCACTCTTGGATCCTGTTAGACCACAATGAGTAACCCAACAAGGACCAACCAAACGATTGACGAAACCGCCAAAAGTATTCTGAATTGTTTTTCCTCGTTCATAGCTGTTTTTTTGTTGAATATACAAAGTAAATTGTTGCGTTTCAACAGTTTTATAAAATTTTATTTGCAATTATTTTTTCCGCTCTGAAAATCACTAAATTAGTTCATGATAATGCTTTTGATTTTTGGACATATTTGATGCTGTCCACTCTATTTTGGTATCCATCTGATGCTTGCGTACAGGGCATTCGGTAATCTGACAATAATGGCAGCACATATCCGGGATACAAGGATCTGCATGCACAAACACCTCCATGACTCCCGGCCAATCGGCCTCCAGCACACTTTCCAACTCCTCTACTTCGTCGTGAACCTGACCCAGATCAAGGTAATAGGGCAAGGTGAGATGCAGGTCAATATGCCTGTCTCCACCATATTGCTGTACCCTCAGGTTATGGATATCTATCCAGTTTTGTTTTCTATTATCGTTGATGGCTTTAACCGTAGCATCAACCGCAACTGGATCTGCCTCATCCATCAATCCCCCCACTGATCGCCTGACCAGGCCATATCCTGAATAAATAATGTAAAAAGAAAATAAGATGGCAATCACCGAATCTAGAAAATCAAGACCTGTCAGCAAAATCACAATGACACCCAGAATCAACAGAAAACTGCTCATGGTATCCGCCAACAAATGTTTCCCATTTGCTTCTAACGTCAAACTATTCAGTTCCTTACCTTTTTTCTTTAACACCACCCCCAATACGCCATTCACCAGACCTGAAAAAGCCACCAAGACAATACCCTCCAACAAATGCTCCAGCTCATTGGGGAAAAAGAAATTATAGACAGCCTGATAAATGATAAACAGGCCTGCCAACATGATCAAAGTACCTTCAACTCCAGCACTGAAAAACTCAATTTTCCCATGGCCATAAGGGTGATTATCATCCTTGGGCCTTGAACTGAGGTAAATGCTGTATGTTGCAAAACTGGCAGCGACCACATTCACAATACTCTCGAGTGCGTCGGTTAGAATGGCTGTTGATTTGGTAATGTAAAATGAATAGAACTTGACAATCAGCAATAAAAAGCTGACCACAAAAGAGATTTTTACCCAAACAGATTTATTACTTTCCACCAGTGAATTTTTAAAGTCTCAAAATAAAGCTATTTTTAAAGATATCTGAAGCAAAGCATGAATTTAAAAACACTTTATCGCAATCTGCTTCAATATTCCACAAACATACCCTTTTACTAAACTGTTCAAACCTCGTTCAATCAATATGGATCAGACAAAACTGATGCTCCCTCCCTATCTCAAAGCACTTGCAGTCCTACTGCTTATTATCGTCATTGTTTTTATTTTGGTGCTTGGAAAGGGGATTTTAGTACCCCTTTTTTTGGCGGGATTCATTTCTGCATTATTGGTACCCCTAGGAAATTGGCTGGAAAGCAAAAACGTATCCCGAACGCTAAGTTCCATCCTTGCTCTGTTATCAGGGATTCTGGGAATCTTGGGAATTCTAACATTTATCGCCTTTCAAGTGGCCAGTTTCAGTCGTGATCTTGAAAATGTAGGTGAAAAATTAAATCGGTATTTAAATCAAATCGAAACTTTTCTGAGCGATAAGCTGCAAATAGAAATCGGAATCGGAAAAGGGATTGATCAGGAATACCTGATCAGCCTACTTCAGACCAATAGTAAATCAGTGGCTGATTTTATATTGGGGACACTGGGCTCTCTTTCCTCATTTCTCCTGTTAATTGTATTCATTTTCTTTTTTTTACTGTACAGAGATCATTTAACGACTTTTATTTCACATCTATTTAAAAACCAAAAACCTGAAAAAGTAAATCAGGAAATCAAAAATCTGCGAAAAGTAATCCAACAGTACATCATTGGCGTACTGAAAGTCATGGCCATACTAGCTGTACTCAATACAGCAGTACTATTTGGATTAGGCATCAAACATGCTGTGTTCTTTGGTGTATTTGCGGGTGTTTTGAATATCATCCCATTCCTTGGACCTTTTTTGGGAGCTGTTTTGCCGACTATTTTTGCTTTCCTGACCAAAGATAGCCTTTGGTATCCCATTGGTGTAGTTGCTGCTTTTCAGGTGATCCAAATAATTGAAAGTAATTTTCTTACTCCAAAAATTGTTGGAAGCAATGTCAACCTGAATGCCTTTATTACCTTTGTGGGCCTAATGGCAGGTGCCTCGATTTGGGGTGTGGCCGGAATGATCATTATCATCCCTTCGTTGGCCGTATTGAGACAAATATTTGAGCTCAGTGAATCAACCAAGCCCTTTGCTTTGTTATTTGGAGAAGAAAAGAATAACCAAACTGATGAAAACACTGATACGACTTAGCTTGCTGCTGCCCTTATTGGCAATGCTTCTCTTCGCATCCTGCGATAGTCCTGAAGATAAAAAGGGGCGCTTTCTATTAAAAGGAAATGAAAAACTGATGGAAAATGACACCAAAGCAGCGGTAGATTTTTATTCGGAAGCACTTAAAATAGACCCTGATTATATAGATGCCCTTTATAACAGAGGGTTGGTTTACCAAAGACTCAATAGACTTGAAGACGCCATTGCTGATTATGGAAAGGTCCTGGTCAATGATCCAGTACATCAAAATAGCTTGTTTCAAAGGGGATTGGCTTTATTGGACAATGGTGAATATTACAAGGCGCTGGTGGATGCAGAAACACTGATTAAAACTTATCCAGATGAGTGGCAAAGTTATTTTATTCATGGCCTCATATCGGAGAGGATGGATAACTATGAAGCGGCATTGGTATCTTTTGATCGAGGTCTCACGCTCCAACCTGAAAACACTGACCTTCTTGTCAATAAAGCAACTATTCTGTTTTATCAAAAAAACTATGAGGAGGCGGATTTATTGTTGAAACAAGCGGAAGAACTTCAACCCAACGAAGCCAATATCTTCAACCTTCGTTCCATGATTGCTTTTGATCTGAATAATTATCAGAAAGCCTTTGATTTAGTGGAAAAAGCTATTCAACTGAATCAGAGGGAGCCTTATTATTATAACAATAGGGGCCTTTACCACTTATTTCTAGGGAATCTAGAGGCAGGTATTGAAGACATTAATTATTCATTGAAGCAGGACTCTAAAAACCTATTTGCGCTTAGAAACAAAGGAATCTACTACACCCTTAAAGGCGACAAAGAACTGGCTTTAAGATATCTGGAAGATGTATTCAGCAAAAGGCCCGAAATGGAATTGCTTCAGGAATATCTGGAAAGGGCTCAGACGCTCTGATTGGCGATTTTGAGCACTTCTTTGATTTTTCTCAAAAGTTCTGAGGCATCAATAGGTTTGGCCACATAGCCATCAAAGCCGGTCTTGTCTATTCTGTCCATCACTTCGATTTTGTCAGCAGCTGAAAGGGCCAAAACAGGAACATTTGACATGGCTTTAATCTTTTCAGTAGCTTCAAACCCATTCATGACAGGCATTTGAATATCCATCAGAACGCAGTCGTATTCCCCGTCCTCAATTGCCTCAACAGCAAGCTTGCCATTGCTGACGCGATGGTACTGAATACCCCATTTTTTGATGATTTTTCCTAAAACCAAGGCATTTACGTCATTATCCTCAGCCATCAGCAATTTCACTTCTGACAAGCTTTTTGGTCTGGAATAAGTCACCGGTGTCTCAGCTTGCGGAGTTGGCGCTTCCTTAGCTGCTTCGGTCTTTACTTCCTGGGAAGGCTTTACCTCCTCAACCGGTTTAACATCCTGTACTGATTTGACAGGAACTACCGGCTTTTGCTCGACTTTAGCATTTACCGAAGTTTGTGCGAATAATTTATCGAAGTTAATTTCGAAGAAGAAAGAGGATCCTACACCAACTTCAGAGTGAAGGTCAATTTTACTTCCCATAAGACCAAGAAGCTTCTTAGTGATCGAGAGACCAAGTCCTGTACCTCCGTATTTTTTACTGAAAGAATGTTGAACTTGATCAAATTCGTTAAAAATTCTTTCCTGATGTTCTTTGGCTATGCCTATACCATTATCCCTTACCTCAAAATAAACCTTGACTTTTGAATCTTTATTTTCTTTAATTTCAACTACCAATTCCACATTTCCATTATTCGTGAATTTCAATGCATTGGTAATCAGATTATTCAATATTTGCGCTAGTCGGACTTTATCTCCCTTCACTTCAAATCCCAGGTCATTCTTCAGTTTCAGGCTAAGTTTATTACCACTGTCTTTGGCATGGAATTCCAATCCGCTGATCACATTCCTGACTACCTCTTCCAGGTTCATAGGACTCTTTTCAAGCGTTAGTTTCCCAGCCTCAATTTTCTGGAAATCTAAAAGGTCATTGATCATGGTGATCAAATTCTCTACAGCAAAATTGATGGTATTGAAAGCAGAGGCTTGAACAGAGGTATGATCGTCCTGAAGCAATGAATAAACAGAACCTGAAATTGCATTTAAAGGGGTCCTTAGTTCATGACTGATAATGGACAAAAATTCAGATTTCACCTGACTGGCTTTTAGCGCTTCTTCCTTGGCGTCTCTCAATCTGTCTTCAAATTTCTTCTGTTCCGTGATATCGGTCAGGTAGCCATACCATACCACATCGCCGTTTTCCAACTCTTCTGGTTTGGCAGCTCCGAGTACCCACTTATAATTATTCGTACCTGGCTCAATTATCCTAAATTTACAGGTCCAGGAAGTCATTTTCCTAGCGGAGGATACTGTTGAAGTAAGTACGGTTGCAATATCTTCAGGATGCACTTTGGATATTGCTTTGCCTACATCCTTAAATGCTGCCAACTCCTGTTCCTCAAGATCCAAGAGGTTTTTAATACCGGGACTTAGGTAAGTGAAGTTCATATCACCTTCTTTATCCACTACAAACTGATAAAGTGCTCCAGGGATATTCTCTGTCAAATGATAAAGGGCATCCATAGATTCATTCATGGATGTTTTGACAGTTATCTCCCTCTCAGAGATTTCATGGATACTGGAAATCAAATAGTTTTGCCCTTGGATTTGGGTAAACTTAGTGGATATTTCCACCGTACTTTCATCCCCAGAAGCATTCTTGAAACTACTTTGGTACAGTTTATTCCCCTGCGAAGTCAATTGCTCCACATGATTGTCCCAAATTTCCTTTTCTATAAATAAAGGTTCAATATCACGGATTTCCTGAGGGAATTGATGGTTATTGGAAGGACTGTATTTTAATAAAGCTTGTTGATTGTAAAAAGTAATCTTGCCTGAGATATCCGTGATAAATACCGGATCAGGAGTCAAGTCAAATATTTCCTTATATACAGACAATTGATTAAGATGCTGTTGATCTTTGGTAATGTCCTGAATAGTGCCAAAAACCCTGGGTGGTTTATTGGTCAGCATGTGGGCCCTACCTGCGAATTTTACCCACTTATATCCATCTTCACCAGCCTTGACCTGAAGCACCATATCAAAATCCTTACCCGAGGCGGTAAGGGAAGAAATGGCGTTTTTAACCAAAGTCTTATCCCCTGCAGCAAAGAGGTTTACCATATCTTCAATGGCAAATGCCGCATTTCTTTTTAATCCAAAAATATCGTAAATCTCTTCTGAAAAGTAGATGGCGTTATCCTGGGGCATTACTTCCCAGAAACCAATCTGACTGATCTTCTCACCTAAAACATAGAGTTCGTTGAGATTCTGCTTGTCTACTATCTGCTGTTGGATATCAGTTACATCCCGTCCTATAGCATAAAACTTGCCGACGATAAAGTGAACATTAAACTCAAACCATCTATAACTGCTGTTTTTCGAGAGAATCCTGGCGACAAAGTTGCTGTTTTTTCTCTCCTGTCTAACATCAAAAAGTAAAGACTTGACCATTTCTAGGTCATCAGGATGAAAATAGCTACAAAGCTCAATATTGACAATTTCTTCAGGATTATAACCTAATAATGGCTTTATAGAATTACTCACCCAAGTCAGAAATGATTCCTGACCAATACCGATAAGATCAATGGAGTTTCTAAAGAAATATTGAGAGTCTTTTTTGGCAGGCAATCCCTGCCCTCTCATTTCCTTGCCCTTATAGAAAAGGAAATAGTTAGATGCATTCTCTTGAGGCAATTCTAAGAAAAAGGTGTACTCAACCCCCATGAAAGTCAAAATCAACTCTTCATTGAAGATGTAGGAATTGATATCCAGTCCCAATCCCACCAAACTTCGCTCATCCAAGAATTGACCTATTTGATTTTCAAAGGCTTGATTACTATAAAAAATATTATATGGATAAGAATCATCAGCCAAAAAAACCATTTCGCTGGATTCGAAAATTATCTTCTTAAAAGTATTATTAATACCTCTTTCTTTCATTGAAAGTTAAATCTAAATATGATTCTTAAAGCTTAAAACTGGGTGATAATTCAAATCATTATCATTTAACGTTGTAAACATACATTAATTTGTTTTTTGTACCAAATTTTTTGCTTTTAAAATGTATGAAAATGTTTTTTAACATATTAAATCCCAAATTCAACCTGAAACATTCCTGCCCAAGAGTTGCCCGTATTGTTAAAACTACGCAAACCTTCTAGCCATTTATATCCAAAATTTGCCTGTATTTTTATCCTATGACCGTTTATATAATGAGAATATCCTGCCAAAAGCTCATCCGCCCTATTTTGAAACTGGGCTATACTGGCATCAGGGGTCACTTTTGTATATCTTAAGGCTATTTCATTTTTTGGATCAAGCATTTTACTGATCTGG
This sequence comes from Fontibacter flavus, assembly GCF_042432905.1. Taxonomy (NCBI): domain Bacteria; kingdom Pseudomonadati; phylum Bacteroidota; class Cytophagia; order Cytophagales; family Cyclobacteriaceae; genus Fontibacter; species Fontibacter flavus. Next base: position 47,648 of record NZ_JBHLWI010000032.1, read on the forward strand.
GAATTGAGTCCTTTTCCCACTGACACAAACCTGATATCTCCTTCTGCATTACTTGTAATTGGGTCTGATGAGGTTCTTTGCAGATACTCCACAGAAATTGCCAAACCCTGGTATTTAAATATACCATCGACGATAAAGCTGTCCATATTTCTTGTGGCAAACAATTCTGGTCCCAATTGCCCTCCTGTCCTATTGGCTTTATAATTTTTGGAAAAGGTTATCCCCAAAGCAAGCTTTGGTTTGGGTTCAAACTCCAAATCACCCTCTGAATAATCCCCACTGTTTGTAAACTTCCCAAATGGCAAATATTCCAAGCGACCGGTATAAGCCAAGCCATTGTTGATCGCAGGTGCATTTCTCCCATCCCCTGTGGAAATTACGCCTTTTAATTGAATAATTGAAGCATTCTTAAAAGGAATAGTCTGATAAAGAAACAATCCAAAATCCCTGTCAATGGTGAACAGGGCATTGGCCAAAGACCTGTCTGCAAACTGCTGATTTCCTGAACTGATCACCCTTTGCCTATTCCCCGGTAATTTGGACTGACCAAAACCAATATAGAAGTTGTCATTGAACACATAATATAAAATAGCATCCCTGATTGGTTGGGCGACAAGACCGGATTCTAGATCAAGATCAGCCCTGGAAAACGCCAATTGAATATAATATTGAAGTTTTGGGTTGCCTACAAATCCATCGAAGCGCAACCTTAACCTCCTTACACGCATCTCAAACTGGTTCACTTCAAAATCATCCCCATCAAGTGTATTAAATCCAGCACGGTTCTGCATCCTGAACCTAAAGTTCATCAGGAATACTGAGTCCTTAGAAAAGCCTATACCCTCATCGACTTTGAGCAATGCCCTTTCATCAGACTCCACAGTCTGTGCCTCGCTAACAAGTATCGTTAGAAAAAAGAGGAGTGAAAAGGAAAGAAATTTTAAAACCTTTGAAATCAAACGGTGCATAAAAGGCTGTTTATTGCCAATAAGTAAACAACTAATTCTTGTCCAATTTCAGAATTATTATGAAAAGAACAAGCGATTTTGAATCATTTAGGCAGATTATTTACAAAAAAAATCAGCATTTTTTTGTGATTTTTCACCAAAAACAAAACAATAGAAACCAATGACAGGGAACTACATATAAAATCCATACAAGTGCTACCCCTTTTTTAATCTGTCAAATGAAATTTTGATCATTTTTTCAAACTCGTTTCATTAAAAGCAGCCCTAATTCATGTTTTAAACAAATAGATTCAATAAATATCGCTTAAAGGGAACCCTAGGACCGCTCGATTCTAGCTTTAAATTTTCAATTCAATCGAACAAAAAAAGCCAAGCGGGATACCCACTTGGCTTCAATTTTTTAATTCAAAAAGAATTAGATACCTGCTTTAATCAAGTTCAATGCTGAACCTGCTTTAAACCATTCAATCTGTCCTTCATTATAAGTATGATTTACTTTGATCTCATTTCTTGAACCATCTGCATGGTTCAATACTACTGTCAAAGGCTTACCTGGTGCAAACTCTGTCAATCCAAGGATATCGATGGAATCATCCTCCTGGATCAGATCATAATCGGCAGGATTGGCAAAGGTCAGGGCAAGCATCCCCTGCTTTTTAAGGTTAGTCTCGTGGATTCTGGCAAATGATTTCACCAAAATAGCCCTAACACCCAAGAATCTCGGCTCCATAGCAGCATGCTCTCTGGAAGAACCTTCGCCATAGTTTTCGTCACCAACGACAATAGAACCAATACCCTGAAGTTTATACTGACGCTGAACAGCAGGAACTTCTCCGTATTCACCAGTCAATTGGTTTTTCACCTTATTTGTTTCTTCATTGTAGGCATTGACTGCTCCAATCAACATATTATTGGAAATGTTGTCCAAATGACCTCTGTATCTCAACCAAGGTCCTGCCATGGAAATATGATCAGTGGTACATTTTCCTTTAGCCTTAATCAACAATTTCAGTCCTTTCAGGTCTGTTCCCTCCCAAGCTTTGAAAGGCTCCAATAGTTGTAATCTTTCAGATTGAGGATCAACAATCACCTGCACTTTAGAACCGTCCTGCGCTGGGGCCTGATATCCTGCATCCTCTACCGCAAATCCTTTTGTAGGCAATTCCAAACCTTTTGGCTCGTCCAATTTTACCTGCTGACCATCTTCATTGGTCAAGGTATCTGTCATTGGATTGAAAGTCAGGTCACCGGCAATTGCCAATGCTGTAACGACTTCTGGAGATGCTACAAAAGCATGTGTATTTGGGTTACCATCAGCTCTTTTCGCAAAGTTTCTGTTGAATGAAGTGATGATGGAGTTTTTCTCCTGCTTATCGGCTCCATGACGTGCCCACTGACCGATACAAGGTCCACAGGCATTGGCCAATACGACACCGCCCATTTTCCCGAAAACATCCAGGAATCCATCTCTTTCAACTGTAAATCTTACCTGCTCAGAACCAGGAGTGATGGTGTATTCAGATTTTGCGATCAATTTTTTATCAACTGCCTGCTGAGCAAGTGAAGCAGCCCTGGAAATATCTTCATAAGAAGAGTTGGTACAGGAACCGATCAAACCTACGTCCAATTTAGCAGGCCATCCGTTTTCTTTCACTGCAGCAGCAAATTTAGAAAGCGGCCAAGCCAAATCCGGAGTAAATGGACCATTAACATGTGGTTCCAGCTCAGAAAGATTGATTTCAATTACCTGGTCAAAATATTTTTCAGGATTGGCATACACTTCAGCATCACCATTCAGGTGTTCTTTGATGGTATTGGCCATATCTGCAATATCACCTCTTTCAGTTCCTCTCAAGTAGGCTTCTGATTTTTCATCATAACCGAAAATAGAAGTAGTGGCACCTATTTCTGCTCCCATATTACAGATCGTACCTTTACCAGTAGCGGACAAAGATCTTGCACCCTCTCCAAAGTATTCTACAACTGCACCGGTACCGCCTTTTACAGTCAGGATACCTGCCACTTTCAGGATAACGTCTTTAGCTGAAGTCCAACCTGATAATTTGCCTGTCAACTTCACACCGATCAGTTTCGGGAACTTAAGTTCCCATGGAAGACCTGCCATCACATCGCAGGCATCTGCACCTCCGACACCGATAGCGATCATACCCAAACCACCTGCATTTGGTGTATGGGAATCGGTACCGATCATCATACCACCTGGAAATGCGTAATTCTCCAATACTACTTGGTGGATGATACCAGCTCCCGGTTTCCAAAATCCGATACCATATTTATTGGAAACAGAAGACAAAAACTCATAAACTTCTCTGTTCTTATCTTTGGCCTTGTTCAAATCAGCAGTTGCCCCTACCTCAGCTTGGATCAAGTGATCGCAGTGAACAGTAGATGGAACAGCTACTTTATCTTTTCCTGCCTGCATAAACTGCAAAAGAGCCATCTGTGCAGTAGCATCCTGCATTGCAACTCTATCAGGATTGAAGTCTACATATGACACACCTCTTCCAAATGCCTCAGAGGCTTCACCCTGAGTGAGGTGCGCATACAATATTTTTTCTGTCAAGGTAAGAGGTCTTCCTACTGCTTTTCGGGCAGCCGATATCCTTGAAGGATATTTCTCATAGACCGCCTTGATCATTTCTATATCAAACGCCATTGCTAGTTGTAATTTAAAGGTAATGTATGTATATTTTCAAATCGACCGCAAAGATAAAAAAACGGGGCAAAAATGGAAGTAAAATAACACTGTAGGCAAGCTTTTGACGAAAAATATCAGATTCCATTTAATTTATATCATTCAAGTCCAAAATTAACCACGGGATATTTCAATTTACCATAAGCATCTCCGCTATTTTAGTGTTTAAAGTTGCCTAAAAAGATTTTCTTTGACATCCAAATCACTCTAATCAAAGAAGTTATTATTTCACCTTTCAGCTTCCTAACCGACAAAAAACCATATTCCCAAACCAAAGACCAGAAGTCCGGCAATAAAGAAATAAAAGGTATACCTGAAGATTTCTTTTGCGGGAATACCAGTGATGGAAAGCAAAGGAAGGGCCCAAAAGGGCTGCAACATATTCGTCAACTGATCCCCAAAAGCAAACGCCATAATCATCTTGGACAAATCCAAACCCATCTTCATGGAAGCTTCCATGATTACTGGTCCCTGTATGGCCCATTGACCACCACCGGAGGGGACAAAAAGGTTGATCAAAGCCGAACTTAAGAAAGCCAACAAGGGAAAAGAGTCAGCACTTGACCTCATGACCATATCATCCGCCAGCATCACCAACAGACCTGAATATTTCATCATACCCAAGATCCCGGCATAAAAAGGAAACTGTATCACAATATCAGTGGCACCTTTGACCGCATACCCCAATGCTTTTACATAGGCTTCGAGGCTTTTATAGGCAAAAAGACCTGCACCTAAAAGAACAAAATTGACAAAATTCAAGTCCACAAATGACCAATCTACACCCTTGGATTGCAAAAAATCACCCAGTACGAGCAAAAGGATCAACAGGCCCAATAGAAACCCCCAGCTATCTTTTCCCTGAAAAATCCTGACTTTTTCTTTAGAAAGAAAATTTTCCACTGTCTCCGAGACCTTTTTTTTGGACAAGAAAACCAATAAAAAAATCAAAACAAGGATCATTACCGCATTGATCCATAGATTGAATTCGGAAAAGATGGTCTGATTGATTGGGATAATCCCAGTAATATTGGCCAGAAAATGGTCTCGCTCTGCCACTTTCAAAGTCGCTGAGCCTGACAGACCTCCATGCCAAACCAACATGCCAAGATACCCTGCAGCTCCCACCAAAGGATAGTTGATCCGCACACCCCTCTCCTTTCCTTCTTCTCCTATTTTTTTAGCTAAGACAGCCCCAAGCACCAATCCGAACCCCCAATTGATATACCCCCCAAAAATTGCGACAAGGCCTGTTATCAGTACGGCCTGTCTATTACTTTGGACACCAGCGGAAATATTCCCTAGCCATTTATCTATAGTCCTGGAGATAGCCAGGGCATGACCAAAGACCAATATGAGGACCATCTGCATCGTAAACTCCAAGAGCTCCCAAAAACCTTGCTGCCAAAATTTCAACACATTAAAAGCATAAAAAGCATAATGGTCACCTTGTGGCTTTGTGAGAAATAGAGCAAACAAAAACACCACCAAACTCAGTAGTAAGGCTATCTCAAAAGTTGAGGGGAATTTCAGCTTTTTCTTCATACCAAATCAGCTTGATGCAGTTTGTTAAATTTCTGTTGGACGATAATCGCAAAACCAAAATATTAAAACTAATCAATCTTAAAAAAAATATTTACTTTTAGAGCCGATTTCACCCTTAGTACAAAATTGAACTTCAACCTCTTCTCCCTTATTTTACTGAGTTCTGGCTTGTTAGTGGCAGGTATTTCCGCTGTCATCATCAGACAATCCAAAGGGGTCATCCAATGGTTTGCCATTACCATGATGCTCGTAGCCATTTGGGCAATTGGCTATGGATTGGAGTTATCCAGTCTAAGCTTGGAAGACATGCTCGTTTGGATCAAGCTGGAGTATATAGGTATATCTTTTGCTCCCGCCACCTGGCTATGGTTTTGTCTGCAATATGTTGGGTTCGAGCGATGGAACAAAACAAAAGTTTTCTATTCAATTTTTCTTATACCCATCCTTACCTTTTCTTTGGTTTTAACAAATGACTGGCATCATTTTCATTATGCCAAAACTTCCTTGGACTTAGAAACAGCTTCTTTTCCTTTATTGGTCATCAAAGCAGGCCCTTGGTATTTTGTTCATGTTGGGTATTTCTATCTTGCACTTTTGTTAGGCAACTTATTGCTTTTTAGCAGGTTCAAGGATAAAGATACTTTTTTCAGAAAACAGACCTATCTCTTGATCTCCGCAGGAACCATACCCTGGCTGATCAACATGACCTACATGCTGGGACTGGGTCCATTCAAACATATTGACCTCACGCCATTTGCTTTTTTGTTTCTCTACATTATCGTTGGAATAGCCCTGATTAAATTCCGGTTATTCAACATCAGGCCTATTGCCCGGGACAAAATCTTCAATGCCCTGGACAAAGGGGTATTGGTCTTCGATTCCCAAAAACAGGTGATCGATTACAACCCCTTTATGGCTTCGATTCTGATGTACCCTAAAAAATCACTTGTCGGAATTAAACTTAACAGACTATTTGAAGATAAGCCGATAATCGAGGAAGCCTTTGACTCCCAGAAAAACCAAAAAACAGAAATTGAATTAAACCACAACGGTCTACAAAAGAAATATGGGGTAAACATCACTCCTATTTTCGATTCAAAGGGGAATTTCAATGGCTCCATCATCATGTTTGATGACATCACTGAGGAAAAAGAGATTTCTGAAAGGCTCAGTAAGCAGACAGAGGAATTAAAAAACCTGAATTCTTTAAAAGACAAGCTTTTTACGATCATTTCACATGATTTAAAAGGCCCTATTTTTGGGATTAGGGAATTGGTAAAAATGACCAATGAAGGCCTGATAAGCCAGGAAGAATTTTTTGAGCTGATGCCGGAGATTTCAAAAAACATGGATTCGGTTTCCATATTGCTTGAAAACCTATTGGCATGGACAAGTGCTCAGATGAAGGGTGAATTCATCCAAAAGAAATTATTCAATATCGGTCCTCTGATCGATCAGCAGGAAGCACTTTTTAAAAAATTCGCCAATGACAAACAAATCGTGCTGAAAACCGAAAAAGATGGAAAACTGGAAGTTTTTGCGGATAAAAACATGATTGACCTGATTATCCGAAACCTGCTCAGTAACGCCGTAAAATTCTGTGGACGGGGAGACCAAATCCTTTTGTCTGCCACAGAACAACTTGATGCTGTTTCTATTCAGGTTATTGATACAGGTATGGGAATTCCCGAAGAAAACCTCAAAAAACTCAATCTTGGGGAATCCTTTACGACAAGAGGAAAAAACAAAGAGACCGGAACCGGTCTCGGATTGATCCTGGTCAAAGATTACATTACCAAAAACGGCGGGACCCTACACATCAAGAGCGAACTCAACAAAGGAAGCGTTTTTAGTTTTAACTTACCCAAATCAGCGCATTAGGAGGCTGAAAGTTTTTTTAAAAAAGCAATCGTATCCACTCCATCGGCATAATCATTTAAAGTTGGACATTGGGCATTCCCAAAACTAAGACTTTCCTGATACCAGCCTTTATTACTGACCACACATTGTACCTTATCTTCCAGTGCTTTTATTTTCCTTTCCAAATCCTTTTTATCCTGATAATACTCGTAATATAGTACACCAATTGGGGACACAAGCTCTTCGCTTTCCTTCAAAAGGAGGAAGCCGTTGTCCAAATGTGGCTCTTTGTTGACCAAGAAAATAGATTTATTGTATTCATAATTATTATGATACTTATGATGGTCAGCCACATAACTGTACTTTTCAAGACTGTCTAGAAGATCCCTGAGATTTTTTCCGTCTTTGACATAAATCTTCGAAACATTCCTACATCCCAATCCAAAATATTGAAAGATATCTTCCCCTAACAAAGACAATTGTTCCTGGGATTCCTCTCCAGTTATGACCCCTATAGAAGTCCTGTTTCTACGGATGATGTGTGGATATTTACCGAAATAATAATCAAAATACCTAGCTGAATTATCACTTCCCGTGGCGATATAGGCATCTTTTCCTTTCAGCATTTCTTCAAAAGTAACTTCCTTCTCAAAACGAGGCTCGATTTGGATAAGCTTGTCCACCAACCATTTAATGGATATTGCATCGCTGGAACTCAATTTTACAGATGCGCGGTGGCCTGCTACCAAGACACATAACAAGTCATGGAATCCCACAGCAGGAATGTTTCCAGCCATCATAATGCCTATATTCTTTGGTTGATCAGGCGTCTCCAATTGATAAGACTTTAGCCAGCTTATCATTTTTTTTTCATCCAAAAACTCCGTCAATGCCTCGAATGCCACTTTGATTTGGGTTGGTGTAAACCAATTATTGTTATTTTCTATCCTTCTTGCTAGATCATTAAATTCATCCTCACTTAAATTGCGAATTACGTCGCCCAATAAACCAAAAGCTTTAATTCTTTCTAGTATCGTCATCTTTTTCCTGTTCTGCTGCAAAGATATTGAAATTGAAAAGAAGTTTTTTTTGATAGAATGAATATAAATTAATTAGCATGACAACTTTTTTTTTGCAACAATGGTTATTTGATTAGTAATTTTGGATTTCAATAAAAAATGAACCTATTATGGCTATAATGATAACAGACGAATGCATCAACTGTGGTGCATGCGAACCGGAGTGTCCAAACACTGCTATATATGAAGGTGGAATTGAGTGGACCTGGGCCGGAGGTACCAAACTAAAAGAAGTCACCTTGGCAGATGGTACCGTAATAGACGCCAATGAAAAACAAGACCCCGTTTCTGATGAGTTTTATTATATCGTGACAGATAAATGTACGGAATGCACCGGTTTCCATGAGGAACCACAATGTGCTGCTGTTTGTCCGGTTGACTGCTGTGTAGATGATCCGGATCACAGAGAGTCCGAGGAAGAACTGCTTGCCAAAAAAATATTCATGCACGGAGAATAAAAAAAGAGGGAGTCATCACCCTCTTTTTTTGATTAAATCCGATCAAATACTTCTGATTTTTAACCCCTTGCTTATTTAATAGGCCCTTTTATTTAAAAAAAACTTAACATTCCCTTGAATATGTTTTGCGAAATGATTTAACTTGTTGCGCAAATCATTCCAAACACATAACACATAAATTCTTTTAAAAGTGGAAGACAACAGAGGTAATGACAGGGAAGAAATCTTCTCTAAAAGAGTAAAAGCAGGTAAAAGAACTTATTTTTTTGATGTTAAAGCTACCAAATCAAATGACTACTACTTGACCATAACGGAAAGTAAGAGAAGAATGAGAGATGATTCTTTCACATTTGAGAAGCACAAAATTTTTCTTTACAAAGAAGACTTTGCCAAGTTTATTGAGGCGCTTCAAGAAGCCGTAGATCATGTAAAAAATGATCTGATGTCTGATTTTGACTTTTCACAGTTTGAAAGAGAGGAATCAGAAAGTGAATTTGATGATGAACTGAAGTGGGATTAATTCCCGTCTTTTCATTTACATCAGGAAAGAAACTTATGTAGATAATATTTATTTTGCCCCTTGTTGGCTTAATTGATATATTATGCTCACTTAAGTTTCTTTCTTTTTTTCATAGACTATGAAAAAACCGGTTATATACCTCATATTGATATTGTTACTGCTATTTGCAGCAGGCTGGTATTTTTCAAATATTACCTTATACTTTGTTATTTCACTGGTGATTGCGGCCATACTTAGACCGCTTACCAATAGACTCAATTCTTTCCATATTCTCGGTCAGAATGTACCCCGCTGGATTGCAATCCTTCTATCATTCGCAGTTGTTGGACTAGTATTTTTTTTGATAGGCGCATTATTTGTCCCCTTGATCAGCACCCAGATCCAAATTATTGCTACTTATGACTTGGATTACCTCTATGAGCAGATCCAAAATCCGGTAGGAAAGTTTGAAGATCTTTTGATCAAATATGAATTTGTAAAAAGCGAACCTGGTTTTTTAATCACTCAGGTAAGGGAAAATTTGATATCCAACATTGGAGGCATCAATGTACAAGGCATCCTCAATACTGTTTTTAATACGACCAGTACAATATTTATTGCCATTATGGCAGTTTCTTTTATTACTTTTTTCCTGCTTTTGGAAAATGGCCTTTTGAGAAGGAACATTATGAATTTGATCCCAAATGCTTACTTCGAATTGGCAGTCTCAACCTTCAACAAAGTTGAACGGCTACTATCCAATTACTTGGTGGGTTTATTGATCCAGTTGACCAGTATTTTTTCATTAGCTTCCATCGGTCTGACCATCATGGGAATTGAGTATGCACTGACTATAGCGGTGTTTGCAGCTGTCGCCAACCTTATTCCTTATGCAGGTCCAATTCTTGGCGCCACATTTGGTGTACTTGTAGGACTGTCTACCGGAACTTTTGATACATCCAATGAAGTGTTTTTTATGGTAGTAAAAATATTATCGGTGTTTTCTTTGGTACAACTTACCGATAATGTCATTCTTCAGCCCTTAATTTTTTCTAAATCTGTAAAAGCGCACCCTCTTGAAATATTTGTTATTATCTTTGCCGGTGCAAAAATCGCAGGCATCCTAGGAATGGTCTTTGCGATACCTGTTTACACTATCTTTAGGGTTTCCTTTTTGGAGTTCTTTAAAGGTTACAGGGAGTACAGAATATTTAAACTGTAAAAGAAAAATCATCAATGGCTTTACAATGTGGTATCGTTGGTCTTCCCAACGTAGGAAAATCTACTTTATTTAACGCTTTATCCAGTGCAAAAGCAGAGGCTGCAAACTTCCCTTTTTGTACAATTGAACCCAATGTGGGCGTAGTGACTGTACCGGACAGCAGATTAAAGGTTCTGGAATCTTTGGTCAACCCAAACAGGGTGGTACCTACAGTTATTGAATTTGTGGACATTGCCGGCTTGGTAAAAGGAGCAAGTAAAGGAGAAGGATTGGGTAACAAGTTCCTGGCCAACATCAGAGAGGTAGATGCCATCATCCATGTGATCAGATGTTTTCAAGATGATAACATTGTCCATGTGGCAGGAAGTGTTGATCCAGTTTTTGACAAAGAAGTGATTGACACAGAACTTCAGCTCAAAGACATGGAGTCTGTAGAGAAAAAAATCGCCAGAATTGAAAAAATCGCCAAATCAGGTGATGCTAAAGCAAAGAAAGAACTAGAAACGTTACAGCTATTCAAAAAAGGTTTGGAATCAGGGAAAAACGCAAGGGCAATTGATGTTGACAAGGAGGACCTTGAAGCAGTAAGAGATCTTCATCTTTTGACCATCAAGCCCGTGCTTTATGTAGCCAATGTTGATGAGGGCAGCATCCTAACCGGTAACCAATTTGTGGACCAATTAAAGGAAGCGATCAAAGAAGAAAATGCTGAAGTTATCATCCTTTGTGCGGCTATAGAATCACAGATTGCGGAGTTTGATGATATAGAAGAAAAAGAACTTTTTCTGAGTGAATATGGATTGGATGAAAGTGGCCTCAACAAACTGATCAACGGTGCCTATAAGTTATTGGACCTGATCACTTATTTCACAGCAGGAGTACAGGAAGTAAGGGCATGGACTATTAAAAAAGGATGGAAAGCTCCACAGGCAGCAGGAGTGATCCACACCGATTTCGAAAGAGGTTTCATCAAAGCAGAAGTCATAAAACTAGCTGATTATGAGAAATTTAAATCAGAATCAGCTTGTAGGGAAAATGGAAAAATAGCCATTGAAGGAAAAGAATATATTGTTCAAGATGGAGACATTATGCATTTTAGGTTCAATGTTTAACAATTTCTTGAAAAATATTTGTACTTTTGTAAGAAACCAAACAAAATACAAACTATAACAAAAAGCAGTTAATCAATTGTTTAAATTTTATTTTTAAAACCGTGAGAATAAGACTAATATTTTCCCTGAAAAACAAAGGTGCTTATTTACCCTTTCATCACCAGTACATACTGGCGCAGTTCCTTAAAGGTCTCATCGTAAAAGGTGGGCGTGAAGAGTTTTTCAACTACAATTACTTCAACTTCTCTGGTCTAAAAGGTCAGACCAAGGTAAGTAGAAGTGGACTTCATTACTATTCCAGTTTAGTCACTTTAGTGCTTTCATCACCCAATGAAGAATTTATGGACTATTTGCTGGAGCAGGTATTTGAAACTCCTAAAATTGAGTTAGGAAATTTAATTCTGTCCCCTGAGTACACTGAACAGGAAACTGAACCAACTTTGGAGAGTTCAAACAAATTTGTTTGTATCTCACCTTTGGTACTGTTGACCCCATCTTTCAATGATGAGTCAGGAAAACGTTTCATTAATCCAGATACAGATGAATTCTCTGATCTGCTTTATGAATCTACCTTGACCAGAATGGAAAGATCAGGCTGGTACAGCCAAGAGCAAATGGAATCTTTCTACAAGTTCCAGGTCGTACCTGACATGAATTACGTAAATAAGCTCAGAGAGCAGCAAAAGAAATTTGCTAGAATCTACTCAGTCTATGACATGGACGTGAAGTATGAAGTTAGAGGATACACCCTTCCTTTCACTTTATATGCAGCGCCAGAAGTTCAGGACTTTGTATTCAAATGTGGCTTGGGTGCTTTCACCCATAAAGGTTTTGGTATGCTAGACCTTGCAAACCATCTGCCAAGTCAAAAAACTGAACCCTACAAATTCAAAAGGGAAGGATTCATTCCTTACAAATCTCAAGTTGAGAGACAAAAACCCGATGAACTTGAAGGTGGACAAGAAGAAATGTAAAAAAAAAGCCGGTCAAAAGACCGGCTTTTTTTTACATTTCTCTTTCAAATCGAACTTAATGCTTAGAGCCTTCTCTTATTCGGATTGAGATTAAAATAGCCTATAAGTTCGTCGTATCTTGATCCCATGTCCCTGTAATATACCAATACTTCGTACTCGTTTTCAGTCTCGAAAAAACTTCCTTCCAGTGGCAAGGTATCCCAACCCTCATTGGTCTTGTAGGCATATTGATAGTCATACCAGCCCTGCTTTAAAATCAAGGTTGTCTCAAATGCTCCTGTCTTTTTATTCAAGGTCATTTTGGCGTCAGGACTCTCCCCCCACTGCGTCAGCGCTCCTATAATATAAGGAGTCTCCTTTATTCCCTCAGCTTCCAGATTAAAAGTCATGACCATATATTCACTTTCCAACTCATGATTTTGCCGCTCTAGGTTCATGATGGCATACTGTCCATTGACATCCAAATATTGAGAATATACTCCATCAGGTCGAGCCTGATCCATACCTCCTTCTGCATAGACCACATCCTCTTCCATCCTGACAGCTTTCACATTGATCCCCCTTGCTCTTACAAACCTCAGGTCTACAAATCTGAATTCATTACCTCCCCAAAAAGTATTGCTTCCATCAATCAGGTTATATTCTATCATTTTGGAATCTTCCCTGATCATCGTAGGCCTTGTCAATACTTTCTGATTGTCCCATCTTTGATTTTGACGGATAACAACTTTTAGATTGGATCTTGGATCGAACAAATCCCTTCCCTTATAATTCAGATTCAGGCTAATCTGCTGCACCTGCCTTCTCACTTCTGTTTGGCTGGGGGTAACCACCCTGGCAGCAAGGTTAATGGCATTTTGGTAAACCATAAATCTTCGGGTCAGTACTACTTGGTTTTGGTCCCTGCCTCTGTATATTATTATAGCATAATTACCTGACTTCCTTACCCTAGGCAGCACAAAATTATAATGGATATAGGGGATTCTGGTGTTGATAGAATAATCGTATTGGAGAATATTGAATTCGTTATACTCATTGAGATACTCTGGGTCTTTCAGGTCAGATGGCGTCCAATCAGCATTGCAGTGTATGATTTTGGCAGAGAACATATCCGGATCATATGCCAGATCATCAAAAGACAGCATCAAAGATACCCCTCCTGCCAAATCCAAAATGGGTGAATTCATTTGGGCAGCAAAGTCCCCTGTGTTGGGATGCAGGCGAACTGACAGAATGTTTTCCTCAAAAACCCGATCTGTATAGACCTGTTGCGCTGGGCTATGTTGGGATATTCCGCAAAAGAAAAGAATGAATATAAGAGCTATTCGCATCATGATCTATTTTGATTAGAATCCAATATAAAAAATAATGCCAAAGATTAAAGGATTACTTAAGGGTTTCCTGAAGCTCTCCGATTTCCTCAACCAGCATCTCCCATTGGCTATTCAGTCTTTCTTCTTCCTCTTTCAACTTCTGATATTCCTTGTTGATTGTTTCCAGCTTTGCACTATCTGAAAACACCTCGGGATCAGCCATCTGCCCTTCCATCATACTTTTGGACGCTTCAATCTTGAGGATATGCTCTTCAATTTGAGCCAATTGCTGTTCTTTTTTCTTCAGTTCATTTTTAGCTTGGTTAAGCTCGGTGTCTGAGTAGGACTTTTTCTTATTCTCAGTTTTTTGTTTTTTGTCTGATCCAGTTTGAACTTTCAACTCCTCCTGTTGGGATTTCCAATAAACATATTCCTCATAAGACCCTGGGTATTCTTTGATCTGATGATCTTCGATATACCAGATTTTATTGGCTACTCCCCGGATGAAATGTCTATCGTGAGAAACAGTGATAAAAGTACCTTCGTATTGCTGCAAAGCCTGAATCAGAATATTGACAGACTGCGTATCCAAGTGGTTGGTAGGTTCATCCAATAACAGAAAATTAGCCTCTGAAATCAGGGTTTTCGCCAAGGCCACCCTGGATTTTTCACCACCGGAAAGCACTTTGATTTTTTTGAACACATCATCATTGGAAAACAAAAAGCAGCCCAGCACATTGCGCAGTTCAGTATCTGTTTTCCCTGAACCTGCCTGTTGAAGCTCCTGCAAAATTTCATTATCAACATGGAGGGCTTCCAACTGATGCTGTGCATAGAAGGATTTGATCACATTATGTCCTTGCTCTCTTTTCCCTTGAATTGGCTCAGTGCCATCTATGATTCTCAGCAAAGTGGATTTACCCTTTCCATTAGCGCCGATAAGAGCGATTTTATCCCCCCTTTCAATTCTGGCAGTACTATTCTTCAAGATCACCAAATCCCCATAAGATTTGGACACATGGTCCAAGCTTACCACATCCCGACCTGATTTTTGGGAAAAACGGAATTTGAAATTCACTGAAATATTATCATCCACTACCTCTGCCACACGTTCCATTCTGTCCAATGCTTTGATCCGGGACTGAACCTGATTGGATTTTGTGGCCTTGGCTCGGAAACGTTCAATAAAACGCTCCGTCTGCTTGATCATCTGCTGTTGGTTTTCAAACGCATTCTGCTGGATTTCCATCCTATCCTTTTTCTCCTCTTGGTAGAAAGAATAGTTACCTGAATATACAGTCAGTGTACCATTGGAAACCTCCACTATAGTATCGACACAGTTGTCCAAAAACTCTTGATCATGGGAAACCACAATTACTGCACCTTCGTAAGTTTTCAGGTAATTTTCCACCCATTGGATGGAAGGAAGATCAAGGTGGTTGGTAGGTTCATCCAACATCAATAAGGATGGCTTTTCCAAAAGGAGTTTGGCCAACATCACCCGCATTCTCCAACCCCCTGAAAAAGTTTTCAGGGGTCTGCTCAGGTCTTTTGTATTAAACCCTATTCCTTCCAAGACTTCCTCCGCTCTAGCTTTGATGGTATAGCCTTCATTGGCTTCAAACCGATCTTGAAGTTTGGCCAATCGATTGATAATCTCATCTGAATGATCTGTTTCCATCTGCTTGAGCACAGCATCAATTTCATCCTGAAGTTTTAATGTCTCCTTGAATGCCTCTAATGCCACATCAAGTATACTGTCCTCCGACTGATAAGAAAGCAGGTCTTGATTCAAAAATCCAATGGTACAGTCTTTTGCTTTTTGGACTTCTCCTGAACTGGGCTGGAAGTCACCATTGATGATTTTCAACAAGGTGGACTTACCTGTGCCATTGAGGCCGACCAATCCGATTTTGTCTTTAGGTTTGATGTGAAGTGAGGCATTTTCGTAAAGGGCTCTACCTCCGATAAAATAAGAGAGATTATTGATGGATAACATGCCGCAAAAATAGGCATTCTATTTTTTAATAAAGGGGCTCTATCAATTATTACTTTGTCCCAACAAAAAATTTAGCCTAACTTAACATTTGACAATCTGAAATGTTGATCCTAAAAAAGAAAATAGACTGATGAGAAGAATCTTGAGTTTACTTGTGCTTTCATTGCTTTCCCTATCCTGCAATGGTCAGGGAAACAAAAACAATTACATACAATTAGAAACCATCAAACTGCCGGCCGGCTTCAGCATTTCTGTTTGGGCAGAGGATGTTCCCGATGCTCGCTCCCTTGCCATGAATGCTGACGGCAGTGTTATTTTTGTAGGCAACAGACAGGGAAAAAATGTATATGCCCTCAAGGATACCAATGGAGACGGCAAAGCGGATAAAAAATACACCTTGGCCCAGGGGCTAAGGATGCCCAATGGCGTGGCCTTCAAAGATGGAGATCTTTATGTGGCAGAAGTAAGCCGGATTCTTCGCTTTAAAAATATAGAAAAAAACCTGGAAAATCCTAGTTATGAGGTCGTCTATGACCAATATCCGGACAAAGCCCACCATGGCTGGAAGTTTATTGCATTCGGTCCTGACGGTTTGTTGTATGTCCCTGTTGGTGCACCATGCAACATCTGCGATCCGGAAGAGATTTTTGCTTCTATTACAAGGATAGATGTAAAATCCCCGACCATGCGCCCTGAGATTTTTGCCAAAGGTGTCAGAAATACAGTGGGTTTTACCTGGCATCCCGAGACCAAAGAGTTATGGTTTACCGACAATGGAAGAGACATGATGGGAGACAACATCCCGGATTGTGAACTTAACCGCGCTCCTAACAAAGGAATGCATTTTGGATATCCTTTCTGGCATGCCGGTGATGTAAAAGATCCGGAATTTGGCAATAAAGGGAAGGACAAAACCGCATATACAGCTCCAGCCGCCAAACTGGGCCCACATACAGCCCCTTTGGGAATGAGATTTTATACCGGAAACCAATTCCCTTCAAAATACAAAAACAATATTTTTATTGCCAAGCATGGTTCCTGGAACCGCAGTAAAAAAATCGGTTATCAGTTGACGAATGTCGTTATTGACGGAAATCAAAAAGTTGTCAAAGAAGAAGTTTTCGCAGAAGGTTGGCTAAATGAAGAAACCCAGGACGTATGGGGCAGACCGGTGGATGTACTCCAATTGCCGGATGGAAGTATGTTGGTCTCTGATGATATGGCCAATTGTATCTACAAGATCACCTACAAAAAATAAGTGAAAAGTCGGATTTCAGATTTTCGAATTTTCAAGCTTCTATTTTGATTCCTTGTTATTCAAATTTCCGTAATCCGACTTTCGATATCCGAATTTCTATTGATTCATCAAGGCTTCGATTTCTTCCGCCTCAATTGGGATATTGCGCATCAAATCAAAATAACCGTCTTCTAGAATAACGATGTTGTTCTCCAACCTGATTCCCATCCCCTCTTCCTGTATATAGATACCCGGCTCTACAGTAAACACCATACCCGGAGTAATGGGGTCATGCATGGTACCCACATCGTGCACATCCAAGCCCAAATGATGGGAAGTCCCATGCATAAAATACTTTTTATAGGCAGGCCATTTTGGATCCTGATTCTTGATATCAGTCTGATCCAATAAGCCCAAGCCTAACAATTCAGATTGCATCATCAGGCCAACTTCCCTGTGGTAATCCTGAATATTAACACTTGGTCGAAGTATGTCCATGGCTCCTCTTTGCACCCTGAGCACTGCATCATACACCTGTCTTTGCCTCTTGGTAAATTTGCCATTAACAGGAATAGTGCGGCTCATATCTGCATTATAATTTCCATATTCAGCTCCAACATCAAAAAGGATCAGATCGCCATCTTTGCAAACTTCTTTATTTTCAATATAATGAAGAACACAGGCATTCGGTCCAGAGGCTATGATTGGCTCATAAGCAAAGCCTTTGCTGCGATTACGGATAAATTCATGGATAAATTCGGCTTCAATTTCATATTCGGTCACTCCTGGTTTCACAAAAGATAAAATCCTCCTGAATCCTTTTTCTGTGATATCGCAGGCAATTTGCATCTGATCAATTTCTTCCCGCTCTTTCACTGCCCTCAACTGATGCATCAATGGCGCTACTCTATGATAATGATGAAGGGGGTACCTTTCCTTACATTTCTTGATAAATCGTGCATCTCTGGACTCTACCTGTATATCCGCTCTCAGATGCTCGTTGGAGTTCAATAGCACAAGCTGGCTCAGGGCCATTAACGTATTGAATACCTGGTCAAAATTGGCCACCCATTGGATGTTTTGGATACCTGAGACGGCCAGTGCCTCTTCTTTGGTATATTTATGCCCTTCCCAAATGGCGATATGTTCGTTGGTTTCCCTAAGAAAAAGAATCTCTCTCATATTTGGATCCGGAAAATCCGGGCAGATAACCAAAATTGTTTCTTCCTGATCGATGCCGGTCAGGTAAAACAAATCGTTATTTTGGCGAAATCTCATTGTACCATCTGCATTGGTAGGCATGATATCATTGGCATGAAAAACCACTACGGATTTTGCAGGAAGCTTATCAGCAAGTTTCTTACGGTTTTTGATGTAAAGACTTTGGGGAAGTGGGTTATATTTCATTGGTCAGATTCGGGTTTTGAATTTTAACTTTGAACTGGAACCAAAAATACCATTTATCCATTGGGTAAAAAAACTGTCGATCAAGTCTTTTATTTTTGTACATTAAGCGAAGGAATTAGAATAGCATGTTATATAATCTCAAGGAATTACCCAACGGCATCAGGATCGTCCATCAGGAAGTAACCCACACTAGAATTGTACATTGCGGCTTTATCCTCAATATCGGCAGTAGGGATGAGTCAAAAGAGCAAGAGGGAATTGCCCATTTTTGGGAACATATGGCCTTTAAAGGCACCAAAAAGCGAAAAGCCTATCATATCATCAACAGATTGGAGTCTTTGGGCGGAGAGCTTAATGCTTACACAACTAAGGAAAAGATCTGTTTTTACTCCAGTATTCTCAAGGAGCATTTCGGCAAGGCTGCTGAACTTCTATGTGACATCACCTTCAACAGTACTTTCCCTAAAAAACAGATTGAAAAGGAAAGGCAGGTGATCTTAGAGGAAATGGCCATGTACAGAGACTCTCCTGAGGATTCCATTCAGGATGAATTTGATGCCTTGGTATTTGATGGCCATGCACTGGGCCGCAATATTCTCGGCAATGAAGAGACAGTAGCAAACTTCGTTCAGGAGGATTTTTTTGATTTCATCTCATCAAGGTTTGACACCACACAAATTGTATTTTCTGTCATTGGCAATATTTCATTCAATAAGGTCCTGCAAAAGGTCGAAGGCTTCCTTTCTGCTATCCCTATGAAAAGGAGTCTGTACACTAGAAGTGGCTTCACAACTTACAAACCTCATATAAAGGAAGTACAGAAAGAGATTACGCAGGCACAGTGTGCTATCGGGAAACCTGCTTATTCCCTATATGACCCAAGAAGATTCCAGCTCTATTTACTCAATAACATATTGGGCGGACCGAGTATGAATTCGAGATTGAATCTTGCCCTCCGTGAAAAGTACGGCTATGTATATAGTGTGGAATCCAATTACCAAACTTATTCAGATACCGGATTCGTAGGCGTATTTTTCGGAACCGAGCAAAACACGGTCAAGAAAGCCAAAAAAATAGTTCTTAGAGAAATGAACAAGTTGAGGAACAAGAAGCTCGGCACGCTTCAACTGCATATGGCCAAAGAGCAGGCAATCGGTCAAATGGCTATGGCTGAGGAGAATTATGCGGCCTTGATGTTGGTTTTTGGCAAAAACCTACTGGACAAGGGCAAAATTGACTCGCTTGATACTATCTTTGAGATCATTAGAGCAACGACTGCCGAGGATTTGTTGGAAATAGCCAATGATGTATTTGATCCTGACCAGTTGAGTTACCTCACCTATATACCAGCATAAGAATGGAATTTATTGCCCCGGAATTACTGGCTTACTGTGAAAACCACACCACTGAAGAGGATGGTCTGTTGAAGCATATCACACGGGAAACACACACCAAAGTACTGATGCCCAGAATGCTGTCCGGACATTTGCAGGGAAAAACCCTGGAAATGTTGGTCAAATTGCTCAATCCGAAAGTAATCTTGGAGATCGGAACCTATACAGGTTATTCAGGGCTTTGTTTGGCTAGAGGACTTGGAGAAAAGGGTAAACTGATCACATTGGACATCAATGATGAACTTGAAACAATGGTCAGAGGATTTTTTGAAAAATCAGGGATAAGCCATAAAATTGATTACCGATTGGGCAATGCAATGAAACTTATTCCAGAAATAGATGAAAATTTTGACATGGTATTCATTGATGCTGATAAGGCCAATTACACCAATTATTATAACTTGGTCATCGACAAAGTGAATCCCGGAGGCATTATCCTTGCTGACAATGTATTATGGTCAGGAAAAATACTTGTCGAAAGAGGTAAAAAAATCGACAAAGATACCCAAGCCTTATTGGATTTCAACCAGATGGTTCAGAATGACCCAAGGGTAGAAAATGTACTTTTACCCATTAGAGACGGATTAATGATGGCAAGAAAATTATGAAAAAGATAAGCAAATCAATATTGCTGAAACTCACTGTATTCAGCATTCTTTTTTTTATTTCTTTAAGCGCTTGGGCTCAGGTACCACAGGTGCCGCGTGAAATGAGTTTTGCAGATCTTACCATCCGGATCAATGAACAGGCGAGGAGGGAAATCCAATTAGATGTGGATGCCCTTTATAGAAATCCAAACTATTTCAAAGTCAAAGCTGAACGTGCAAATTTGTACATGCCCCTGATCGAAAGAGAACTCAGAGAGGTAGGGGTACCTGATGAAGTCAAATACCTGGTCATTCAGGAATCAGGATTAATTGCAGATGCTGTTTCCACTTCCAATGCTGTTGGTTTTTGGCAGTTTAAGCAAGGGACAGCAGAGGAAGTTTTCTTACGTGTAGACAATCAGGTAGATGAGCGAAAAAACATTGTATCCTCCAGCAGAGGCGCAGCTCTTTATCTCAAAAAACATAATGCTCATTTTGACAACTGGATGTGTGCCCTCGTATCCTATCAAATGGGCCTAGGGGGTGCAAAATCCTATTTTGGCACGCAATTAAATGGTAAAAAAGTCATAGAAATCGACCGCAATTCCCATTGGTACTTCAAAAAATTCCTTGCCCATAAAGTCGCTTTCCAACATCAGACAGGTGGTGTTCTGGTCAGCAATACGGGGTATTTGGAAGAAGTCCGTATCCAGGGACCTACAAGTCTTAAAGAATTGGCCCCCAGATTAGGTGTAAGCGAAGACCATCTAAAGGAATACAACAAATGGGCAAACAGAGGTCAAATCCCTGGGGACAAAACTTATTCTGTTGTTTATCTAAGACAAGGAATGCCACCTGTAACTCCTGCAATTATACAATCGGAAAACAGATACAATCAATCTACTGCTTCTTCAAACCAATTCTATCAGACAAGCAACCCTGCTTATCCTAGAATCACAGGAAACCAACAGTATGCAACAAGACCAAACCAGATCAGGGTAAACAATCTCGAAGGCATACAGGCCAATCAAACCGCTGATGCTGAAGGTTATGCTGAAAAAATCGGTATTAAGGGTAAAAGATTCAGGAAATTTAATGACCTTGATAAAGGTGCACGGGTAGAAACCGGCAAATACTATTATACTGAAAATAAAAGTTCATCGGCAGAAGTGGCCACTCATATCGTGCAGCCAGGAGAGACCCTTTGGGCCATTTCTCAGAAATATGGTATCAAATTATCCTCACTAAAAGCCAAAAATAGAATCAGAACAGATAAAGATATCAGAGCAGGGATGGTACTAAATCTACAAGAGCACAGAAAAAGAGGTGAAGATATCAAAATGGCCCCTGCTCAGGAACTCAGAAGAATGGCTGCTGCCAGTAATCCACAACCTGACCCAACCCATCAGGCTCCAGTACAATCAGCCCCCCCACAAAGCAATCCTTCACCTGTGACTACACAGCCAAGAGCGGAAACTCCACGACAGACCGCTCCCCCATCTTCAGGTCAGGAAAGAATCACCCATGTGGTTCAACAAGGAGAAACTTTATTCAGATTAAGCCAAAGGTATAGTGTTTCCGTGGAAGATATCAAAAAATGGAATAACTTGCCCGACAATACCATTAAGGTGGGGCAAAGAATTACAATTATCAAACAATAACCAACTCATTCCAGGAAATCTTCTATGCTTAATAGATATATCCTAACATTTTTACTCGTCATCAGTGCACTTGGAAGTTCTTTGGCACAGGATAGGCAGATAGTAGCAGATACGCTTCTCATCAGTGGTGACACCATCATTATGTTGGGTGACTCTATCATCCTCAAAGAAAAAATCAAACCCATCTATTGGGAAAAGGGGGGCAACTTTAACCTGAGTATTCAGCAGGTAAGCCTTTCTAACTGGAATGCCGGAGGAGCTAGCAACTTGGCTTTGAACACAGGTTTGGTGATGTTTGCCAATTATAAAAAAGATCAGATCATTTGGGACACCAAACTGACTGTCAATGCGGGCTTCAACCGTCAATCCGAAAGAAGGTTTAAAACCAGAAAAACAAACGACAACTTTATTTTCATCAGTAAATACGGTAGAGAGCTTACGGACATCTGGTTTCTTTCCACTCAGATTGATGCCAGAACGCAACTATTGGGAGGTTACCGCTATTTTAGACAATCAGGAGATGAACTGGATTCAAGAAGTAAAATTTCAGATTTGCTGGCTCCAGCCTATATTCAGTCTTCTACTGGTCTGAACTACCGGAAAGAATTTGCCAACAAAGATCGGATCTCCATTATTGCATCTCCCTTTACAGGAAGGTTTACAGTAGTACTGGATGATTCCTTGAGTAATGCAGGGGCATTTGGTGTGATTCCAGGTGAAGTGGTAAGGGCAGAAGCAGGTCTTTCCCTCAGTTCTACTACCGATTTTGAAATCCTGGAAGATATAAGATGGAGGGCTGATTTGAACCTCTTTACCAACTTCGAAAAACTTGGAAACTTTGTGGTCAACTTCAATTCAGTAGTGTCAATGAAAGTAAACAAATACATTACAACCCGTATTGAAACCATCATGATCTATGATGAGCGGGTATTTATCCAACAATCAGATGGGCCACCCAAACGGGCCATACAATTTCAGAACATGCTGAATTTCGGATTGGCCCTGGATTTCTAAAAATCCGTTTCCAATCCAAATCTTTTTTGGAGTTCAACAAGTGCCGGTGACTTCTCTTTTAGGTACTGTAATTTGTCTGTACTGGTATAGAGTTTTCGCTTTCCGCTGTTATCTTCTTCCTTGATCACATGTTCGAGATGAATGCTGTAATTATTCAGTTTTCTTCTCAATAAACTCAGTACCTCAGGTTTGATCTTTAAAAAAATATCCTGTTGAATCTCTCCGTTCAACTGAAAAGTAATATGCTCCCCTTCTAAGACTACAGGTTGCTTCAGGACCGTCACTTCAAGGTTCTTATGATGAGCTTTATACTCTTCAGTGATATCAAAAAGTACATTGGTAAGCTTATTCAGGTCAAAAACTTCCGCGTTAACAGGAACAGTAGGCGAACTGACTTCTTTTTCTTTTTCCTCATTGGCAACTACCGTATCCTTGGGCTTTTCCTGAACAATTTTTTTGGCAGCAGCAATGCTGGTCGGAATGGAAACAGTTTTCTGAACAGGGGTTTTCTTTGCAGCAAAAGGATTGGCTTCCTTAAATAAGGAAGGAGCTATGGAACCATTATTACTGTCGCTTGGGGAAGCCTCAGTCAGGCTTTTTTTTTTGATTCCTCTTGAGCCAAAACTGCAAGACTGATGGCCTGGGGTAGTTTCGCCAACTTCATCAAAGCCAATTCCACATGCAATCTCTGGTTTTTACTCGCCTTGTAATTGATATCACATTGGTTGCATATATTCAGCGCAGATAATAAAAACGATATACTGCAGTTTTGGGACTGCTCTAAATACCTTTCTTTGGCAGCATCCGAAACCTGGATCAAGTCTATAGTCATAGGATCCTTGCAGACCATCAGATCACGCAGATGTTCTGTGAGTCCATTGATAAA
Organism: Fontibacter flavus; assembly: GCF_042432905.1. Lineage (NCBI taxonomy): Bacteria > Pseudomonadati > Bacteroidota > Cytophagia > Cytophagales > Cyclobacteriaceae > Fontibacter > Fontibacter flavus. The sequence goes on from NZ_JBHLWI010000032.1 coordinate 71,579, forward strand.
ATTGTGGCCATCAAATCCTTTTTTAAGGATCTCATCAAAAATCAATAAGACATTGGAAATATTTCCTGCCAATAAGGCATCCACCACTTTGAAATAGTAATCGTAATCCAGGATATGGAGATTACTGATGGTTTCCTGATAAGTAAGTTTGTCTCCCGCAGAATAGGTGACGATCAGGTCAAATATGGAAAGCGCATCACGCAAGGCGCCATCGGCCTTGGTCGCGATCAACCTTAAGGCTTCTTCTTCCGCCTCGATTTTCTCTTCTTTTGCAATGTACTTCAGGTGATCTGAGATATCATTGATCTGAATCCTATTGAAATCGAAAATCTGACAACGAGAAAGAATGGTTGGGATAATTTTATGCTTCTCCGTAGTTGCCAAGATAAAGATGGCATACTTAGGAGGCTCCTCCAAAGTCTTCAGAAATGCATTGAAGGCCTGATTGGACAGCATGTGCACCTCATCAATGATATAGACTTTGTATTGTCCCTGCTGCGGTGCATAACGAACCTGCTCTACCAAGTTACGGATATCATCTACCGAGTTGTTGGAGGCAGCATCGAGTTCGTGTACATTGAAAGACGCGTTGTTATTGAAGGCCTTGCAGGAATCACATTCGTTACAGGCTTCAAATTCAGGTGTCAGCTTTTCACAGTTGATGGTTTTGGCCAAAATCCTTGCACAGGTGGTTTTACCCACTCCTCTTGGACCGCAAAAAAGAAATGCCTGTGCCAAATGGTTATTTTTGATGGCATTTTTCAAAGTAGTAGTGATGTGCCCTTGGCCCACTACACTTTTGAAATTGGAAGGTCTATACTTTCTGGCTGAAACAACAAAATTTTCCATCACCGCAAGATATAAAATAATTGGAATTTTGACCCTTGCCTATTGAGCAATGTCCATTTATTTTTTTGTAAACTCCTCATTTTAAGGAATATTAAAAATCAAAAGATATTCCCGATTTGAAAGCAAAAATAAACTTGGTAATGGGCACAATGGGTTTATCCTCATAAGAGAACTCAAAGGAGTTGGTAAAAGAAAACCGGTCCGTGATTTTAGTATTGAGATTCAGGTTGCCATTGAACCTGTTCCTGAAAGCTTCGATCTCTCTATCATATCCCACTTGATAATAGCTCACCATATTAAAATCCACAAAATCATTGATGGACAATCTCATGGAGACATAGTTTGAGCTTTTTAAAAAGTGGGTCCTAATGACATCTTCATCGTTGGGATGGAACCACCTTTCCTTTTCATAAAGTCCTCCAACTCCAAGAATCAGGGTCAATCGTTGGCTATTGACAGCCTTATACCTGAAAGTGCCCCCTATGATCCACCTTGGCTCCAATCCCCTGAAATTATCAAAGCTATATTGTACGTAAGTTTCCACATTGACAGGCTTGTCATAATCGAAGATGGCCCTGCCATGAATGAGTCCAAAGTTCAGAAAATCATCCTCATTGATTTTCAGATAGTCAAAATTGGATACAAAAACATAAGCATGCCTGCCTTTTTGATACATGGTATTGATATCCCATTTGTAGCCAAAAAGGTTGACCGGATCTTCAGCTGCAGCACTTCTGTTATAAGCATTGACACCAGCGGTTACCTTGGCCATGAAATTCTTAGAGGAATCTGTTTCCAGCCGGTACCTTTCAATATTCAATATTTGGGAAAAGGAAGAGAATGAAATTAAAAACAATAAAAACGTGATATATCGCCTCAAAACAAAGTTAAAATTTGGTTTATACAAAGTTTTGAAATTCTACAGTGGATTCCAAGGTTAAACCCAAAAAGAACCCTTCAATCAAAAATGACAGGCCTCTCCCATTCAGTAAAAGATAAAGTCAGTCTTCACTCTTTTTTGTGGAATCTCATTCAGGAGGATCTTTAGAGTTTGTCATTTGAACTTTTTTCCTGCTATATTTGTCATCTGATCAAAGCCCATAAGGGGCTGACCGGTCTTGACAGTAGGTGTAAGGACTGGGCTCGCATGCAGGCTGGAGTATGTACGGCCTTGAAAGATTCATACGAACATAATTGGCGAAACTCGTTACGCCATGGCTGCCTAATCTAACCCTTCGGGGATAGATACTGCTTAAAGGGTTGAGTTACAAGCGTGACTCCCCGGCCACATCCCACCGCCTGTCGCATTGTCCGGGTGGATTTGGGGTGTCGACCAGACAGTGATGCTCCCTGTGAGGCTACTAATCAGGGCTAAGACCAGTGGCTAAGTCAGACATCGGTGTGTCATCCAGCAGTGTCTGATCGAAAACCCAACAGGTGACTAAGCATGTAGACGGTACGGTGTTTCCCTATCTGGACGAGGGTTCGAATCCCTCCAGCTCCACTTAACTACTAAATAAATCCTTGTAAACAACTGATTTGCAAGGGTTTATTTTTTGACTGATTTTACTTGGTGGCAATAAGGTGGCTTTGCCTGGTTGAACATCATTTTCAATTTCAATTTACAAAAACTTCCTCTAGCGAAGAAATACCTTTTTAACTTTGTCAGTTCGACTAAAGCAATCACTCATGGTCTGAATAAATCAAATCATACCCTCATCCCTTAAACTGAGATATTTTCCATCATCCGTAACAATAAGATGATCCATTAGGTAAATATCCAGTCCCTCACAGGCTGCATTAATTTTCTTGGTAAGGTTTTTATCCTGCTCTGATGGTTTCAAATTCCCAGAAGGGTGATTGTGCATCAAAATGATGGATGATGCCATCCCTTTTAAAGCAATTGCCAGAATTATCCTGGGATCACACACCACGCCATTTATCCCACCAGTAAAAGCCTTAGAATAACCCAAAACTCTGTTTGCACGATTAAGATAAATGACAACAAATTCCTCTCTCATAGCTATCTGATTTTGGTCAAATATTGGGTATCCTACCTTGAATGCATCACAAGAGTTATATATATATAAAGGATCTGATAATTCCTTTTTAGGTCTATAAGAAACCTCTATTTCGTTTAATACTGTTTCCATTGTTTTTTTGGTTAGAAATAAAAGGGAGCTGCACTATTCTGTACAACTCCCAGATAATTAATTCAAATACCAGAAATCTCCTGAATTACTATCCAGGGCATTTCTCACCTGTTTGGTAAAGTCAAATGAATTCAACTCACGCTCTAGAAATCTGTCAATATAGGAGCTTTTAACAGCCCCTGTCAGCAGATTATAAAACCTCCACAGATCTATGCTCCCATTATCATTTCGGCTGAAATTTGGGTCACTATAATAGCAATCTGCAACCTTGGATATCTGGGTGTCACTGATCAACAATTCAGGAATTCCCAATTTTTCCTCCTTGGGTAAATGCTGATAGAGCCTGGATCTTCCAATCAGCTGGGCAAACTGGGATTCAGTCAGCTCGTAATCAGTAAAAGCCTCCATTTCATTGAAATGCTCCACTCCATCATATGAGGTGAACAGTTCAAAAGCTTTTGCATAAAGGTCTTCAATTGATTTTGCTTTAAGGTCCAACTTAGTGCCATCAGTTGAGATGCATAAATTGGTGCAAACTGTATTTTTAAAGCCTATAAACAGCTTGAAATGCTCTGCACTGCCCTTGGTAGAATTGAAATTATCCAGATTATAAGCCTTCACACCTCCGATGGTTAGCTCCAATAACTGACCATTGATATTCTTTATCATGTTAGGTAATGATACCATATAAGCCATTCTTTCGTAATAAATGGTCTTCTCATTAGGAAGCAGTTCATTGGCCTTTTTATGCCTGGCTTCATAGGTTCTGCCTTTGATTGGATGTGATACCCTTATCATTGGTTTGGACAATTCAGATATACCGAAAACATCTCTAGCAGTTTCTGATACTGCCTCCACGAATTCTACATGGGAAATTGCAGGCTCGTTGTCCTTCAAAAAAACAGGGATAATGTGCTTATCCCTTATTTCTTTGAGTTCAATAGCCTCTGTATTGGCTTCAATAAATTTGTTTTGTGATGCTGCACCCCCATTAGAACTGAGGTTTTGGGGCAACAAGGTTAGATTTTCCATTGGATTGAATTGGTTTTGGTTGAACAATTTCTTTTTTTCTAGCAACGAATAATTCCATGATATCAGGAGTTACATTCTGAAGGGATTCATAGAAGGAGTATAAATCTTCAAGTGTATCACAGGCCTCTATTTTTTCCGATAAAGAAATATGATCATTCTGAGCTTTCTTACCTTGCTCACACCACTGTCTGATCAAATCACCTGTTTCAGCACTGATCATGAAGTCTGGGGTATTATTGAATAATCCAGTCCTATCCTTGCTGGTACGGGCTTGGTGTTTGATGTCAATATCAAAGACTACAGTAAATTCATAGTCCATCCCATCTCTGGTGACACCTTTAAGGCCAACCTTTTCAGGCACAGCTTTACCGTTCTTTTCAGCCATCACATAATCCTGCTTGGATCTGATGGTAGATATAACATGAACAGGTACATTCAGGATTGTGTTGACAAAGGCATTGTGCCTTGGAGTAACTTTGCTCCAATTCTGGAAGCTATTACCTGCCATTTTGGAATGAATATCAAGAATACCTCCTTCACCTTCCCATTCATGTGAAATACTGTCCAGGATAATTGCTTCCATCCCATGCTCATAACATGTGTGGATAGCCTGGATATACTTCTCAGGAGTATAGGGGGCTGTGATGCCCAATACATTGTAATCTCCAAGGTGGGAGTATAGATCAGCTGAACCATTTTCACTGTCAATTACTGCTACCTTGGACCAATCTCCTACAAGCCCATAAGCTAAAAGGAGTGCACTTGTGGTCTTTCCAGACCCACTGGGACCCTGAAGTCCAATTTTGATTTTAGCTTGCTTTCGCTCAGCCTTTCTGAATACAGAATTTTCCATAACTGTTATAAATATGTTATCTGGTAAATAAAAAAGCAGCCCATAGGACTGCTGAAATGGTGGATATTTGTACACCTGCGTGGAAGCTTTTACTTTAAAATAAAAGCTCAGTATTACTAATCACGCATCTTAGAAATCTCCACGATCATAGAAAAGTGATGAATTCAATGCTTTTAAATCCACCTCCACTTTTTAAGTAAAAAGCAAAAATGGGTGGGGGAACAAGGTCTTTGAAAAACTAAGGGGGGAGGATGATTTAATGTGGTCTATAGGCTTTTCTTCAAAAAATGTGGGGGGTGGCTATCATTATATTACCTCTTTTTGGCACCCCCCACTTTTTTAATTTTATTAATATCAAAATCAATAATATCTTCAATTTTTATTTCTTTCGGGTTCAATTGCCCCCCTCGTGGACCTAATCTTAAATTTTGAACCATATTAATAGAATAAGGTGTATTTATTTTTTCAAAAATTGGGAATAACTCATATATGGATTTTATTGGATATTTATTTTGATTTTTAGATTTTGGATTGGAAGTTTCAATCCCAAAAAAGAAAGTAAAAAATTGTCCAAGGTCTCTTTTTATTAAATTCTCAGATTTATCTTTTTTAAAAATTGAAGGAAAATGATCTTTATAAACATCAAATACTAAGAAAAGTCTTGTTGTATCTGTATTTTTTTTATTTGACCTCGTTTCAAAAATCAATTTAATCAACTCAAAATATTGATTTTCTTGCCAGATATAAAACCTAAATCCTTCCATTAATGAAGATGATAGGGTTACCATATTTGTGTAATCTATCCTACTGTATACTTTAGCAAAATACATTGCAGATTCCTCGCTATTATAAAAAAATCTTCCAAACAGATACCAAAAAGCAATTAATCTAATTTTTTCTGACGGATGATTATATATTCTGTCTACTAATTTTTCACTCGGATAATCTTGATTAAGATAGGAAAGAAAATTATCAATATCTAAGTCATATAATTCATCTCTTGATAATGGCTTATATAAATTATCAAAATCATCAAGTTTTAAGTTTTGTATAAAAAAGAATGATTCAAGCTTTTGAACTAAGCCTAATCCATTGTTTTTCAACAATAAAATGGTATCCTCTTTATACTTTTCTAAATCACCAAAGAGATAATTTACTTTGGGTTCGTTGTTTATACTCTTGTAAATTATCCCATTATTACTTGTAGATAAAGCCTCTTTTATTACTTCTAAATCAGTTTCACAAGTAATTATGTCTGATAAAGAGTCAATTAGTGAATTAGCTTCTTCAATCCTTTTCTCTGGTTTTATTTTTTCAAGTTTAAATCCACTATTAATTTTTTCAGGTAGTGCTAATACTGGTATTTGATTTTTATTCAACCTACATCTTCCTATAAATTGAACTAAATTTTCAAAACTAAAGAAATGATGAAGTTTACTATTCAACGAAATTGCAACTGGAAAGTATTCCTCATTTATATCTATACCATTCCAATATGCGCATGTAGCCAAGTTTATCTTACTAGGAAGCTTCCCGTCTACAATATCTTTACTTGTATAGCTTGAATGAATATTTTCCTTACTTCCCTCTCCAAGTAGTACAGTAATATCAGATAAGTTTGCTTGTTCAAAAACATAAATCATCTCAGATATTGCTGTAATACTATTTATTCCAATCAAAAATTTTAACTTTTTAGGTGAATTGCTCTCTAAATACTTAACAATCCTATTGGCTACACTAATATGCGGATCGTCCGAAAATCTTTGTATTTGTAATATCTGCAATAATTCTGTATCTACTATAACCTCATATTTAGGAAGTTCTTTTAAATCTCTATCTGTGAATTCCAAAGGAGTGGCTGAAACAAAGCACTTATTCTCGAAAAGTTTAAAATAGTCAAAACATAATGGAAGTCTATTCCTAAAGCCAGATTGCATTTGAAGTATTTCCACCTCGTCGAGTACCAAAAAATAATCTTTGTATGGATTCTTTCCTATATCTTTTATAGCTTGTATAACCTTTGAAATACTATCAGCAACAACACAAATTTTTTTAAATTTTATAGAAGCATTTCTCAGAAATTTTTTTATTTCATAAGGAGTAATTGATTTATTATTGAAATCAGTACCCACAAAAAGTCCTTTGTATTTATCCGCTTTTTCTTTTGCCAGTCTTCTGTAAGGGAATACAATAATAGAATTTCTTGGTGCATTTAATTCGCAGTAAGTTGCACCTATTCCTGTGTACCTTTTGTTCAGAATTCCATGCGGAAGCCCCTCAGAAAAGTTCAGGTTATCTACGTTATATTCAGACAATTTTTGCCCAGGATGTAAAACAATAGTGTTTTTTGAAAAATCTAATTTCATAATTATGGGTTTAATCTACACATTCCGGATTTTGGCTTTTTGAGAGTTTTTAAAAGTTATGATATGTTTATTTAAAAATAATCAATTGTTGTACTAATTGCTTATTTTCAGTGGTATCCATATCGTTGCAAAGTTCATCAATTGCAGCTCAAAGTTTTTTTCGAGAACTCTTATCATATTTTGATTTAAGTATTTTTTATTTTTCAATTGAATAGGGTGTTCACTAGATTTATTGTGCTATACTTAGTTGATTTAGTTTGATTTGAATTTTGGGAGTTGTGATAATTAAATAAAAAACTACTTTTTAGAATATTTCTTCCAATGTAATCTCCCTCATCGCTTGAAAATGTACAATTAGTGCATTTTAATGTATATCTTATGCTATGTATGTCACTTTTCTTTAATTTTTGTAATTCTAGATTATTAAGTCTATAAACTGTGGTTGATTTTTGATTAACCCTATCGTAAATACCTCTATCCAAACAATTTATTATTGTTCCATCTTCTAAATAAATAATGATTTTCCCTTTAATCATCATTTGACTTTCATTTTCTGGACTTAAAATCAGAAAACCATCTTCACCATCTTTTGCAAAAAAACCATTAACTTTTTTTTCGATGTATAATTGACCTTCAGTTTGACTTACAAGATTAAAATTTTCGGAACTTGGATAGCTTTTTTCACCAATAAAAAATAGATTTTGAGAATTACCTTCAAATACTATGAAACAAAAAATCGATAAAAATGAAATTTTTAGTTTTATATTGTTCATAACAGTTAATTTTATTATCTAACGTTAGTTATTTTAAATGATTTTAAAATCTTATCAAAATCAGATTTCCAAAAATCAGATTCATTTATTCTATACGATAGAGTTAATTCATGAACTCTATCATTATTATAAAAGTAATAAGTGTTTACCATAACCTCTGGGCTATCATTTAATTTTCGAATGTAACTAATTTGCAAGCATGACATGTTGTTGACTTTTTGGAATTTTAAAGGATACCATTCTGTCAGTCTAATTCCTGTTCCTACAAAGTGATTTTTTATTTGCTCCTTAAAAATTATGTTTAATTCATCTAATTCTGATTTTGACATCTCGGGTAATTCAAAATCTAACTTAACGAAATCACCATATTGACCAATTTTAGTTTCAAGAATAACTCTAGCGTACCTCTCAAAACCTGTACTTTCCATCTCATTGAGTCCTACTTGTTGGGCAACAATACGTTCTGTGTCAAACCCTTTGATTTTGTAAATTTGATCCATATACTCCCTATATTTTCCTTTTTGAATTTCCATAGTTGAAGGTAAATCAAAACTCCCTAAACCTTTAATATGAACCCTTTCCCAGGTAACAGGTGCATTTATTTCAATGTTTGTTTGAGCGAACGATATTTGGGTAACTAAAAGGAATAAGATTATTCTTAAAATTAAAAAGTTCATATTCAATAAAAATCGGGTTTCATTTTTACTTTAATTTTATTTCAAAGATAAATTAATCCATTAGAACCCTATCAATAAAATTAAACAATTCTTGATTAGCTTCAATATAGGTAATGTTAAGTATATTTTTTGCTGTTCTAAATCCACCAGTATTTGGTCTAGATGCAATTTTTCCAATATCCTTTTTTTCCACCTTACTTTTACCCTCTCTATAATCATAGATTGAGACAAAATACCCTGTTAATGCATTCCATTTTCCTTCAGGCATAGCACCCCAACTAAAATCACCTCCTACACTTCCAATAGCAAATTTAACATCTGCTCCAAATGCTGCATGGAAAGCTGAAATTGAGATTTTAAATGTAATTCTATTATCCTCGGGCTTTTCATAATAATCGTCCGAATCTCTAACATTTATATTTGCAGATGGATAAGTTTCAACTATTAAATCAATTAAATTATTGATTACAGTTTCACTTTCACACTCTACTTTACTTTTTGGAGGAATATTTCTTCCATCAAAAACAACAATATCAACAACTTCATCGCTAAGAAATTTTTTCCTAGGTGTTATAGATTGTTCTTTTTGACACCAAACGTAAAGTTTCTGACTATAAAGGTTGATATTGAAATAAAACATAATCAGTAAAAACCAAACTATCTTTTTCACTTTTTTAATTTCATTTAGTTAGACAATAGCATTTTCTTAAATATTAAATGAACTCTCTCAATTGAATCAAATAATATTAATATTTAAAACTATAATAAGTAATTGAAAGGCTCAAAAATTTGGTCTGAATTCAGATTTAGATGGAATATTCAAAGTAAAGAAACCTTATTTCAAAATTTCAGGGATACAAGACTCTTTACATGAATCACAAGCTAAAAAGAGCCCCATCTTTGCATATTGCTCTCTCTCAAATTTAAATGCATCTGAGAACCAATAGCATTTGGTAGCATAGCATTTTTTGGTTTGAAATTCATCCATGATGGTCTTAATCACTAAATCTTCCTCCACACTATCCCAGGCTAATTGAATGATTCTGTCATGGATAACTTTAGGCACATCAAAATGCCTCCACTCTTGATGAATTTGATTGATGGCATCTTGATAGTCTTTTCTATTGAATTTCACTTTAAATAATTTTAGTCATGAAAAAAGTTTACCTGCAAAAATCAAGATTGCAAAAACTCCTAATACAAGAACAATTGGAGCCCAAGCCATAAACAAATACCCAATCATAAAGATTGCAGTAATACCAATCCCTAAAATTTGACCTATTTTAATCAAATCTTTGGATTTAAAAACTGAACCTAGCAATAAAATTGCTCCAACAGCCATATATGCATAGAAAATTAAATATGCAATATTTTCCATATCTTTATTTAAATCCTGTAAAAAACTCTTCAATTGAAATATCTAAGCCTTTAAGTACTTTAAGCAAACTACTGAATTTTAGATCTTCTCCTTTTTCATACCTCCCATATTGAGCTCTTGGAATATTGTGATCATAGGCAAAGTACTCATAGGAAGTATATCCTTTTTTAACCCTAAGTTCTTTTATTCTTTCAGCTAGTTTTTTGAGCTGTTCTTTTTTGTATTCCTCAAATTGCTCATCCTTATTTTTCATAAAGATAAAGCAAAATGAAAACAAACTCTTGCGTTACCACTATAAAGATACTACTTTAGAGTATCTATATTACAAGAAAAATGAAAAAATCAGAGAAAATATTAAGTACAATCTTCATAATAATCGGTTTTTTTGTAATTGCTTCATTAATACAAGCTGCTTTTATGTCTTCAGGAGAAGGTAATGGTAGCATCCTAGTAGGTCTTTTATTTATGGGGATGATTTTTGGAATTCAGTCAATCTGGAAGAAAAAAAATTTTAATAGCAACGATAACACTCCTGAAAAAAGATAGTGACACAATGAAGAATTACTATGAAATCCTAGGTGTTTCTAAAGATTCAACAATCTCAGAAATAAAAATATCCTATAGAAAACTAGCCTTTAAATGGCATCCTGATAAGAATTTAGAAAAGAATACAACTTCTAAGTTTCTAGAAATACAAGAAGCATATGAAATTTTATCAGACCCAAATTCAAGAAGGGTTTTTGATAACCTTTACTTTACGAATTCAGATTCAAGCAATAATGATATTCAATCAACAAAATTTAAGGATTTTGTAGATAAAGCAAAAGAAAGAAGTTCTAAGCTGGCAAAGGTTAAGTTTGAGGATTTTAAAAAGGTTGTAAAAAAGTCTTTAAAAGAATCTGGAAATGTGATTTGGAATTCCATCGCTAAGACTTTCAGTGTAGTTTTGATAGTTGGAGTTGTTTCTACAGTGTGGAGAGGATGTTCCTTTTCAAGTTCTACAATTCCTAGTAACGAGAGATTAATCCTTGAAAAAAACATAACACATATTACTGTGGTGGAAAAGAGATATATTAATGGAAGATTCAAAAATGAGTTTGAATCATATCAAGTTGATGGATATGCTAAGATTGATAGTTTGAAAATTTTCATTGATATTAAAGATGGAGTTCTAGGTGAACCCTTAGAATTAAAAATTACTAAAGTAAAAAAATCAAAATTGAATAATAGAGGAGAATATTCTTATACATATTCAACTAATAAAGGCGATTTAAAGCTTTTAATGAAAAATAATCATGAACCATTATCTTTAATTTCAGAAGATGTTTCATTTAGATTTTAAAATAATTGGGGGATAGACCCCCAATTTTATTTAAAATATCTACTCAATTTCTCCATTTCTTCAGCTTTAATCCCATCAGCAATATCTACGTATTTTTGGAGTGTGGTTAGTTTCCTATGACCTGTGATCTTTTGGATTACTGATAATGGAATACCTGCCAGAATGGAATTGGTAATGAAAGTTCTTCTCCCTGTATGACTGGCTATAAGCTGATATTTTGGTATTGCTATATATTTCCTAATACCTCCTTCATATCTGATCACCTCCACTTCATGAGTGATCCCAGCTTCAAAGCATAACTCCTTTACTGCTTTGTTGAATTTTTGGTTGGAAATCTTCAATTCCTGAAGATTGTATTGGTACTTTTCCAGAATTTCCCTAAGCATGGGATGGATAGGAATGCTGATTTTTTCATCAGTCTTTTGGGTATGGATATTTAAAAACCCATTATTTACCCATCTTTTGGACATCCTTACTCCATCACTGAATCTTAGTCCTGTGAATATCAGGATTAAAAACAGATCTTTAACTCTCTTAAGTCTTGGAGATACTGGAATATACTGGATGATGGTCTTTACTTCTTCTTTTTGGAGAAGGATTGTATTGGTTTCTACTGACCTGGGATAATTCAGTTGCTTGAATTTTACTGAATCAAGTACCTCTTCTCTATGCAAATGATTCATAAATAAAAGCAAAAATTTGAAGTTTTTATGGATGGTATTAGGCTGCAAATTCAAAGAATCCTGCCAGAAGTGTCCTAATCTATTCACAAATTTCTGATCAAATTCATGAAGGTAATACTTCCTTTTACCCATGAATTTTAACATCTGATTCCTTATAGTAATTAACTTCGTTACTGTTTTATACTTAGCAGTGATTCTTTTTACTTCTATGAAATCATTGAACAAGGAGATCAAATCTTTCTCTGAATTGTTCTCTCCTTTAAAATAATTCTTAAATAAGGTAGCATTGGCAAAGCCATATTCATTCACAAGAGCAAAAAGCTGGTCTTTTATTTCATTGTGTCTTACCTCAACTCTTCTCCATATTTCTTTATGATTTGGGTAAGCTTTAGAGATTTTACCATTTACCCAATATTTACATTCTATAGATTCCTCGGTGGCTAAATACACTCTTTCCCTATTTCCATTGCCCTGAAAAGTCACTTCAATATTGAGTCTACCCCTCCCAGTTCTCTTGCTGACAGCTTTTAATACAATTTTTGTCCTGTACATTTTTGGTGGCTATTTGGTGGCAAAACCATCTTAAAGCACCTCAAAATCAGTTTTTTTGACATTAATTGTCATTTTTGTAGTTTTTGGAAATACACCCTGAGAGCTTTTACTAAACGAATAATAGCCAACATCTCAATTTACATAATTACCTAAAATTCAACACATTAGGTGTGTCATCCAGCAGTGTCTGATCGAAAACCCAACAGGTGACTAAGCATGTAGACGGTACGGTGTTTCCCTATCTGGACGAGGGTTCGAATCCCTCCAGCTCCACTAGGTACAAATTCAAAGCTTTCAAAAGTGACCGAAATCAATATTCTGAAAGACTTGATTTGTCAAGCCAACTAGTGAAAACAGCCTTTAAATTGATCAAAAAAGGCACTTTACCAATAATTTTACAATCTTTTAATTGAAAAAGACCTGTACTCGCTGAGTGCAGGTCTTTTTGTTTTTTACACGTTTTTTTTAATTTTTCTCAAAATTGAGGTGAGACTTTGGTGAGTTTTTTCTTAGAGAATAAAAGACTCACCAAAATGATGTTAAAAAACTGAAAAACAACATGTTATAAAGATAAACATCTTGCCAAAAGACTCTACAATTCGTACTTTAAAACCATAAATTTGAGTCAGTATGATTGAAAGAACATTTGCTACCCTATTTAACATAACATACTTTTTCTTCAATTTACTGCTTCCAAACCTAAAAACCAGATTAAGAAATTTTCAACTGTGGATAAATCCAATTTTATCCAACCAGTTACACAAATTCCCTTTTTAACACTGCAATCACTTTACCAACTAAATAACCTCAACGGTTTTAAAAAATCATACCTCCAAACCTCCTCTATAGGGTGAAATTCCCTAAATAACAAAACTTTATTTTATCATATTTATTTCCAAAAAATACAATTATTTACCCTAAAAAACCCCAATTTAAGCCGTACTTTCCCTATACCTCCCCTATGGATACGGTATACATTCCCCGTAGATACTCCGTTAAAACGACAAAATCCAAGAAACCATTGCACTTTTCAAATATTTAAACTTTTCCTTGAAAAAAGTCAAAAACTACCCTGGGTTTTCTTCTTTATATCTCTTTACAAATATCTTTTTGTGGATATCTGAAATTATGCCCGCATTACATACTTAAAGAATTAACCTATGATTTCGAATCAATATCCATGAATAACTTGTCCGCCATGGTGGATCCAACCCACCTTCATTTGGGAATGTAACTATAAATATTAGTTTGCTAAATATCCACCCCATCTGGGTGAAGTTTGGCGGTAGCGCTAGGCGTAGTTTGCAACTACGCCTTTCTATAAATTTGAATTTGTAATTCACCTGATCTCAAACTATATTCCAATGCAGTACTTGGATATCTGTTCCAATTACAAATTGGTGTTGATAATTGGGTGGAATTACAAATTCCACCCAGTAAACCAACGAAGGTCTATTCTACACCTAGGCGGGGACCGAAACCAAATCTCACTCAAAAAGAGACAGTTATCACACTAAACAAAAATTCCAATGAGATTCAATACCAATAGCCAAGAATTGCCTACCCCGACTAGATGAAGTTTGAGGTTTGCATTAGGCTTAATTTGCAATTAGGCCTTTCTATCACAATGAATTTGTAATTCAATGTGATGGAATTATTTTTATTTATGGGAGATGCTTATCAAATCAAGATCGGGAGGCCTTTCAACTATCTAATTTAGAGGCAGTCTCATTTAAATTATCAATACATAACCAATTGGATAGAAAATAAATATTTCCACTTATCATTTTCTTTTTCATACATAAGTTGATTTATCAGTTCATGGATTTCCTCTGATTCCTCCTGGGAAATGGAATCTTTTTGTTGATCTCCACAGCCAAACAGAAACCAAATGAATATTATTGTATAGTAGAGTCTTGCCAAGATGGTTCGCAAGCTTTTTCGCCTTTTTGGTAGAGTGCCTAAATAAATTTCACCATCACCTTCTGCATAATACAAATTTATAATTTGCTACTGGAGAAAGATGATATCAAATCGAACCAATTGAAAATTGGTAAGGAAATGAGGGTGAAGTTACAAAGCTAACCCAGATAAAGATAAAAAAAGGTTCCCTCAACTGGGAACCTTTTTAAATTTTAATTGATTTTTTGGACTCCGTCACCGTAGTCAAAGTCATTATTTGGTTCTTCCAAAGAATTTGCAGATTTCCGAAAAGTTATTGAACCTCCTTGATCAAGTAGCCTTATTTGCAAATATTCTTCATTTTTACTTAGTATTTCGTAACATCGAATATCTTGTGAGTCATGAATGTTTGTTATTCTTAAATATTCAAAAAGTGGACCCTCATCGACAATCATGCCACATTGGGGACTCGTTTTTTCAAGGGAGAAAGAATAAGTGCCTGTTAATTTTCCATTATAATAATCATAAATTTTACCATCGTTTTTAAATTCCCAAATCCACTTGGTGTCGTCAGTTGAAATCCAAATCCCAATCATGTTTTGATTTGTCATCTGATTAAATATTAGTCGAAAACCAACTAAAGAACTGATAGATATTAATATCAAAACGGCTATTCTAAATTTTAAAGTTTTTTTCATGATTTTTATTTTTATAAACATTTAATGAATTCCAATGTCTTAGTTAGTAGACTTTTGCGGTGTTCAATCCCATTATTTCCCCCATTAATTTTATAGGTTACTACTTCTACATCAGTTTGGTGATCAACAATAACTGTATTTAATACCTTCTTTTGAAAAAACCACAACGCACTTAATGTTGCAATCTCTGTATTAGTACTTAATAAGTCTGGGTTGTTAAGGATATCAATATTGGTGTTATAATTTTGCTTGTAAAACTGGTTAAATTCAGTGTAATTACCTTTTCCGGTAAGCTGAAATATTCCCCGCCCTCTAAATCTATATCCGTCACCATAATTTGCGTTGCCTAAGCTTTTTCGGTTATACACATAATTTGCAAATTTTTCCGGGTCTACAAAATCAGAGGTTGATGATCTTTTAAAATCATGCGGGTTTGCTTTTAAAGGGTCTGCCGTTGGGTTAGTTATGGGATTGAAGTATTTTTCCCAATTATCTTCTGTACCTAAATTCCTCCATCTATAATTTAGGTTTTCTTCTAATGCAGAAAAAGGGTAACCTTTATAATCTGTACTTTCATGTGCTGCTTGGGCAAGAAAGTGCTGCATTTTATATTTAGAGTCGATCCCAAAAGCTTTACTGTATTTGTTAAGGTGTTCTTCTAAATCTTTTAAAAATGAAATAGGTGCATTTGGAAAGGCTCTTTCCAGATCTTCTTGAGAAGTGTAACAATCATCCTCCTCATTTCCCTCCCATGTTCCCCCTCCGGTTCCTTCAAGGGGATCAGGTTCTTCTGATGCTGGTCCTTGGCTGTTATCTTCCGGATCAATACATTCATATTGGTAGGTGTAAAAACAATTGATTTCTGAACTCATAGTTTCCTCTCCCAGGAAAGAATCGTATTCCATGGAGGTTGTCACCTCACAGGATTCTGATTCTGTTATTCCGCATGTGCCGGAAAAATTGGCGTAATTAAGCCGTTTGTTTCCTTTTACAGCTCTGAAACTCATGAGGGTTTTTCCATCATTAACCCTCCATCCCCTGACAAGTTCTTCGTTTATCGTGGTGATGACCAATTCACCGGAAAAATCGGAGGGTGTTTTACCATAATTCACCTCGTAGAAGA
This sequence comes from Fontibacter flavus, assembly GCF_042432905.1. Classification (NCBI taxonomy): domain Bacteria; kingdom Pseudomonadati; phylum Bacteroidota; class Cytophagia; order Cytophagales; family Cyclobacteriaceae; genus Fontibacter; species Fontibacter flavus. Next base: position 87,960 of record NZ_JBHLWI010000032.1, read on the forward strand.
AATCCCTCCTGTTGTTTACCGAAAGGTCTGTTTCGCTATGGATCTTAAAAATAAAAACATCATAGTCTCCATTGGCCTTTTCTACCATCAGCAGGTTTTGACTGATCTGATGGGGTCTGGGTCTGTTGTTTTTGAACTTTTCCAGCATGTATCTGGAGACCATGGTCTTGTTGACCTGAAGGCTGACTTCCAATACCTCCTGACCTGCGGCATTGGTATGCTTCTTAGTCAGGTTCCAGTTTGGTCTTAGTTCAGGGTTTGAAGAACTACTTCTGTAATTCTCACCTTTGCCTTTAGATAGGTTTGATTCATGGGATGCATACCAGGCTTTAGCCTTAACAACCTCTGGATCATTTATCTGGTTTTCGGAGTCAAGAAGCTCCTCAGGTATACAGGAAATTGTAAACGTCAACAGCAAAACGAAGAGTCCAAACCATCTGTAGCTTGGTTGTTGCTCTCTTGCAGTCTTAGGACGCCTCCTACCAAACGCTAATTTGCTGAAAATGGAGGGGGGGGGGGGGGGGGGGGG